>JALUSH010000156.1 GCA_027016675.1 Thermodesulfovibrio sp. | reverse complement strand
GGAAAAAGGCAACCGAAAAAGCTGGCATTGAAATTACAATGTACGAAGGACTGAGACATTCCTGGGCAAGCCAGAGGGCATCTTCAGTGCCTATATACCTGATCTCTAAAATGTTAGGACATTCAGATATAAGGGTAACTAAAAGATATGCCCATGCTGACCTTGAGGCTTTACGGGCATGTGTAAATAGAAAAGACAACGTTACTACACTTACAAAACGTGAACAGAAGACCGTGAACAAACCGTGAACAAATTAATTCTTAAGTTATATTTTCCCTTATATATCAATGGGATAGGGAGGTTAATCGCTGGTTCAAATCCAGTCGCCCCGACCAGTTTCTTCTTAAATATCAATAACCAAGCAAGTAGAAGAAGGGTATCATATTCAAGTTTTTTCATGCTTATCCCTCAAACTCAATATAGTCCCAAGCTGCAGATATGAAAGCATGTGCCTGCTGCCACGTCCACTTCTGGCCAGAGTGAAAAAGTAAATCAGATCGTTGAATTCACCCCACTCCTTGCAATCATTGTAGGATATTGTGTTGTTTGTGTGATTCACATAGATCGTTTCAATAAACTAGCATTTTCATAGCAAGGATTTGGACAAGGCATTTGTTGATGGCGACCTTTTCAAAAAGAGCACGAAAGATTCCAAACATAATATATTCAACGTTTTTCTATTTCCATATCAAAGATGGAAAAGAGAGAAGCACCCCGAACCTACCTAACTGACAGCCATTTAACAGTTGAAACCGTGTCTGTGAATCGCACAAATTTTTTTGATTCTTAATTAATTCCATGATCACAGAGATTTAGTCTTTATGTTATTTAGTATAGTATCATTATCATATATTTTCCACCTCTTCATCACTAGCAAGCCTTGCTCTTTGTTTTGCCCATTTTCTCAGGTTCGTTATTACTTCAGGCATTGTCTTTGATATGGGATATATCAGTTGCAGTGCACTGACGAAGTCCTTTGTACTGACTTCTCTGTCATCAGAGTATGCAGTATATAGGGCCTCATTGATGGCTTCCTCTATCTCTGCCCCTGTATAACCTGCTGATGCCTCAACGAGTTTTTGGATATCAAGTTTTCTTTCCTGAAGGAGTTTATCGTATCTATGGGATAATCTCTTTTTCAGGTGTATTTCCCACACTGCCTTTCTGCTATCTGGCCCTGGAATGTCAACAAAAAATATTTCATCAAACCTTCCTTTTCTCAATAGTTCAGGTGGAAGTTTACTTATATCATTTGCAGTGGCCACCACAAAAACAGGTTTCTGTTTTTCCTGCATCCATGTAAGCACCGTGCCAAAGACTCTTGCTGTAACTCCTGAGTCTGTAGCTCCGGAGCTTTCAAGCCCAGAAAGCCCTTTTTCTATTTCATCAATCCAGAGGATATCTGGTGCAATTCCCTCTGCAATCTGGAGAGCCTTTCTTATATTTGCCTCGGACTCTCCCACAATTCCAGCAAATACTCTTCCAATGTCAAGTTTCAGCAGTGGTAGTCCCCACTCAGATGCTATTGCCTTTGCAAGGAGACTTTTACCACAACCAGGCACACCAAGTAGAAGGACACCCGTTGGTGGTGTAAGGCCAAAATCTCTCGCCTTTGGGTCAAAGCCTTTTTTTCTTTTTCTTAACCACTCTTTGAGATTTTCCAGTCCACCCACATCGCCAAACCCTTCCTGATGATGGAAATACTCAAGTATGCCGCTCTTTTTGATAATCTGTTCCTTTGTTTTAACTATCAGTTCAATGTCATCCCGTAGCAGGTGTCCTTCTGTTTTTGCTATCTCCATGAATGTCTGTTTTGCCTCCATCTCTGTAAGTCCCAGTGCGGCATTTGCAAGATAGGGTATATCCTCTGGTGGACATTGTTCATCATTCATTCCTGTTTTAGACTTTACCTCCTTTATGACCGTTTCAATTATCTTTATATCAGGCAGAGGTATCTCAAGCATGTAAATATATTTGTCAAGCTCCGGTATTACCACTGGTGCATGTTGGACAATAAGCAGGGTTCCTTCTCCATCAAGTCTTATAGCACGCTTTATGGCAGAGATAATAGTAACTCCATTTCCATTCCCATTTATATATTTATGGATATCTTCCATAACGAAAAGCATTCTGTTGCCTTTCTCTACCTCTTCTGAGAACCATTCAATAGCCTCTACAGGACCATTCTTGTCTTTGTCAACCGTAATTTCCCTTACAGTGCTTTCATCTCTTGATATCTTTTTTATACCTTCAATATTGCTCCACAGGTATACATCTCGTCCTGTTTTTTGTGAGGCCTTCAAAAGCATCCCTATTATACGTCTCCATTCATAACTGACTATCTGTATTAAAGGATGGTTTGCAATTACCTTTTTTTGAAGTTCTTCTGAAATATTTTTTGTCATTGTCTTCATAAAGGCTTCCATTATACAAGAAGTTCTTTTAAGAGGGAGTCATCTGGATAACCCACCACGGTAAGTTCCATCCTTTCTGTGTCAATGATTATCTCAATTAAATCTTTTTCATCAGAACTCAGAAAGCACTTTTCATATGCAGGATTGTTAAATCTTATATACTGATTCTCAGATCCTATCCACTTGAGCCCCTCTTTTTTTAATTCCTTTATAAATGGGCCAAAAACCACTATATCGGAATATTCAACTAACCATCTTGCATCCGGCTGCACGATTTCTTTATCTTCATAGCCTGTATAAAGCAACACGCTTAAGTCTGTTTCCTTCTTTAGTGTTTCTACAAACGCACGAAGTGGTCTTACCTGTGCTAACGGCTCTCCGCCGAGAATTGTTACCCCATCAATCTTATTTTCATATACCTTTACATAATTCAGGAGTTTCCCTATATCCACCAGATGTCTTCTCTTCATTGACCACATGTGTGGATTCCAGCATCCGGGGCATCTTATGGAACATCCCTGAAGCCATATTGCAAATCTTCTACCAGGTCCTTCTGCAGAGGTTACCTCTTGAAGGTCAGCAAGGTTCAGAACTGAATGGTCTTTAATATTATCTGGCTCTAACAAGGACCAGTCTCTTTCCATTGGTAGTCTCCTGTTCCTTAACAATAAAGCCACGCTTTTTTGCCTTTTCCTTTATCTCGCTGATCCGTTTTTGTATCTGCTCCTCTTTTTGTTTCTGCCTTTTCCTCTGCATCCTTTCAAGTTGTCTTTTCCGCAGTGCCAGCTCTGCTCGTTTCCTTTCTGCCTCCTCCTCTGAAAGAAGCCGCTTTTCTTCCCTTTCGCATGCCAGATTAAGCTGCTCTTTTCTAAATTTTTCTATCTTTTCATCAACTACTCTTTCATACAGTTCATGAAGTATTTGAACTTCCTTCATAATCTCCTGCCTTATTGCCCTTGAATCTCTGGTTTCTATACCGTCCCATCTCTCTATCGTGAAGACAGCACTGTAGGCACCTGAGCTATCTTTTATTAGACTGAAACTTACCATCTTCTTTTTCGCATTGATTGTCCCTGCTCTTTCTTTAAAAGAAAGCCCCGACCTTTTAAGGGCCTCAAGAAGGCATTCTTTATCTGTAAATTTCAGGTCAAGCGATATTTTTGCCCTTGTTATTACACTCATGACCTGCCTCCTTTCAGTATGACATTTTCTTTATAGATAACCTTCTGTTCCGACTCCATGTAATACTCATCTGTCTTTTTCATATCCTCAATCAGGGCAATCTCCTCAAGGAGTTTTTCTATCTCATCAACGCAGGCAGAACCCTTTATCCCATCCACCCTTGCCTTGAGATTACCTTCACGGTCAATAGTTATGGTAATGGTTGTTTTATCTTTCATGCCCTTTACCTCCTTCTTCTTTTACACAAACAATTGCGTTGAACCTTTCAGCTTCTTTCTTTGCAGGCTCAATCTCATGAGTGTTTTCAATTGTCAGGTAGTTTCTGTGTTTTGAGTTATAGAGCTCTCCCACCTCTGGAACTGTTTCAGGTATCTGTCTTAGTCTTTTAAGTAACTCAGTAATCTTATCGTCATCGGAATTGGTTGCGATAACAAACTCAAGTTCATTTGGTTCCTCATCATTGTCGTTTTGGTAGGTATAACTAATGATGCCTGTCTGGTTGCTCAGCTCCTCTAACTCTTTTACTGCCTTTGAAGCGGAAACCTTTTTACCAAACCAATTATCAATCTCTGACTCCATCCTGTTAATGGTTGCATTTATCTCAGAGAGCTTTCCTTCAAGGGCAATTTTATCGCCTTCTTTGAGCCCGTTGTGCGATATCTTCTTACACTTGGATTTAATCATATCAAGAACTCTTTTATAGGTATTCCTGAAGTCTTCCCATTCTGTGTAGATGGAATGTCTTTTGGCATCCTTTGGTAAATATGGTGGATGAACCTCGTATATTAAGTTTATCTTTCTTGCCAGTGGCAACTGATTCTCCTCTGGAACCTCAGGGATAATCTCATAATGACTTAACCATTCATCTATATTGTCGCATCTAACGGGCGGAATGTAACATGTAGCTTCATCATCTACAGTTATCAGACTTTCGGGACTTTCCCAATTGCTGTCCTGAAAGATAACTATACCTTGAACATCACCAAGTCTTTTTTCCTGATAGAATTTCCCGTTTTTTTTGAATTTCTTAAGCACCTCTTCAGTCTGTTTTGTATCCAGTTTAAACATGATATCTGACATAAATAGCACACCTCCAGAATCACCTATTGCAAGTCCTGCAGGAATATCTCCTGAAAGCACTTTCTTTCCATCTTCAAGCGCATCTTCCACTACCTCATGGGATATCTCCTTCAGAGGGACTGTTATCTCTTTTGCTGTTTCTGTTGCATCCAATACTATATCAATGTTTTTTTCGTTAAAGAGCTCTTCAGGCAAATAAAGTTGCCTTACATTGTACAGGAAATTTAATGATACCCCTCTTGATGTCTTTTTAAGGGATAAGGGAATTTCAGGAGGTCTTCTGTCTGGTTTCATTCTCTGTTTTACATTTCCAAGGACAATGGCCTCTTCTGACGCCCAGAACTCCTGAGTAAAGTGCCCCCAGAGTTCTCTTATCATATCTCCTTTAAGTTCAAAACAAAATGTTACATCCTCCATTTTCGATGTATTCCACCAGAGCCCACTGGATTCAGCAGACTTCGGGTCAACAAGAATATAAGAGGACTTTATCCCTTCTGATGTGTGAAAGACTCCAAATTCAAGATTTAATGCCTCTGGGATACCACTCAAAATTCCATAGACCCTGACTTTCCTTTTAAGCCATGCATCACTCAAGGCTTCAATTATCTCAGCATCATAAAGCCTACTCGTCCTTATAATAATTACCTCATTTGCACAGCTAATTAACTCAATAAGTTTCTCCCTGATGTCCTCACCCGAAGTTACAGATCTACTGTCTTCAATCTCCCAGAAGTTTTTTATAACACTGTCACTTCTGTCCAGAAGCTTTTGTTTTCTTAACATCCCTATTTTCTTCATTATTTCACCTCCAGGTTATAAACTATTGCTTCTTCTCCGTTTATCAAAAAATCCTTTATCTCTGGTTTTTTCCAACCGTATATTGACAGTTTTTCCATCCAATCTCTGTACTTATCAGCAGAAACGACATAACAGTTATATTTATTGGCAGTATCAATCACGAAGTAATCGGCAATTGTTCTTGATGGAATCTCTATAAGCATATCTGCCTGCAAGAGTTCGTCGTATTTATTCCTGTCTGCTACCTGATATTTCAGGCTTGCATCACAGTATGTGATTATTTTGCTATATCCTTTTTGTTTTAGATGTTCAATTATGAGTTCAATGTTCTTTGCGAGTGGTTTGTTTCCCTTTCTCCTGTCCTCTTTATTCCAGGCAACATTGCTTCCATCAACCACAATTATGCGTCTTTTCAACTCTTCTGGCGAAGAGGTAGCCGTTTCATAGTCCACCCACAGGTCATCTGTAGTCTTTATCTGATAGTAAAGTTCTGTCTCATGTCTTTGAAGGTTTTCTGTAAATTTATCAATACTGAAGTGCCAATCAGAGATCGCCTCAGGGATAGTAGAACCTTCTACAATCTTATTAAAGATATCCATTAAGCCCTCCTGACTTATATATCCTCCTTTAGTTTTCAACTCCTGTTTAAGCAGTTCCTCAACCCACAGATTTGCATCTGCTTTACTTGAAGGGACAACTGGCAGGGTTACCTCTATCTGCCATCCATCATCCTTAGTAGAGTTAAACCAGATTGAACCTGAAACGGTCTTTTTTGTTTTAAAACCTTTGAGGATCTCCTTTTCCTGAAGGGCTTCATTAAAATTCATCGGTATGGCTAAAAAGCCTCTTACATGAATCTCTGGAAACAGTGCCTTAAGATTTTCCTCTAAGGGGAATTCTATGTATTCATTTAGTTTGTATTTCTGGTCATCAATAGAGGTAGTCAACACCATTTGGGAACTATCATTCTCTGAAGTAATAGTAACCTCAATGTCAACTTTGTCTGTAGGGACTATCTCTGGAGTAGTTTTTCTGTTAAGAAGAAAACTTAATTTAAATTCTTCCTTTGTTCTTATGCTCTTAAACCACTTATTCTGGATTGCCTCATACTCAGGAAGCTCTTTCGGATGCCTTTCCTTGGCAATCCCTGAAAGTTTATCATTAATGTTTAATAAGTCAATGTCTATAACCTTACCTTTAAAAGGTTTATCCATTATAAAGATCATTTTGGCAAGTGCCCTGTGCCATCTATAAAGACGACCCTCCTCAAGAAGTTTTCTGCCTGTATCTGTAAGTTGTCCACTTCCGTGGATAAGTTCTTTTCTTTTAAGCATATTCATCATGGTTTTCTTTTCTCCTTCATCAAGCAGCAGAGAACTATTCCTAAACGTTACAAGAACTCTCCTCTCTGTATTCACCGCCAGGGGGGCATTCTCTGGTTTACAGACCTTTACTACTGCATATGCCCTTTCTGCCTTTATGGTCTTTCTTGCAACAAAACTTACCTTTTCTTTCATGTCAGTTCCTCCTTCTTTATATCTATAAATCCTGTTTGATTGACATCTTAATAGACTCAGCCATATCTTTAAGCACAGGACTATAGTGTTGATTACAATAAAACGCCAGGTCACCAACCATAACAAGCTGGTATTTTGCCCTTGTCATCGCTACATTCAGTCTATTTGGGCTATCAAGAAAGCCCACTCTTGTGTTCAGGGTCATCCCGATAAATACAATATCTGCCTCCTTGCCCTGGGCCCGGTCCACAGTGTAGAGTCTCACATCAATGTCTTCAATCCTGAACTGTGTCTGTTTTTTTCTGTTTTCTGGATAAAGGTTCCTCAGGAGGTCTCTTATGTATCTTCTCTGGGCTTCATGAAAGGTAAGTATCATGACATTGTATCTTTCGGGTTGTTTCTCCTTTGCCCATCTTATAAACTCCTGAAGTTCTCTGATAATAATTCTTGCCTCTTCAGGGTTCTGGTTTCCTGTAGTCTTTGCTCCCCTGACATCAATCCAGTGGAGCCTGCCTGGATATCTATGGTAGTCCCACTGCCTGCCACCATTTCTCACAAAACCACTGTCATGGAGTGCCTGATCCTGATAAAAAAGTTCCCTCGGGTGGTGTGATATCTCAGGATGCATCCTGTTCTGGTATATAAGTCGTATCAATCTGGTTTTAATGACATCCTCAGGAAGCCCCTGATAAAACACACTATTGTGTTTCTCATCCTTCCAATCAGGCAGAAGACCTTCCTGCAACGCCTTCAATATGGATGGCATAAAGAAGCCTGCAATATTCTGGACCTCATAATAGGGATTTTTACCTGAGCTCATTGACAGTTTTGGGGGCATGAGTGCAAAGAGGTCTGCTCTGTAATGAAATTTATTCCCTTTTTCAGGGGCAAATTCCAGTTCCTGAAGTCTCTTTAGTCTCCAGGCAATCTCTTCAGACCAGTTGGTCTTCAGCAACATATTATGGAGTTCTTCTATCATCTTCTCAGGTTCAGTGATTGTGCCTCCCTTTGTCCTCAGTGAAAGTTGCATTCTGTCAGCCCAGTAAAGGAATCTATAGTTATGCTGATTAGACAATGTGTCTTCTATAAGGAGAATGTGGGTCTCTGGCAGGATAGACTTCCACTTCTCATAGACCTCATCCTCAACGAGGATTATATTGAACCTGTAGGCGTTGTTGACTTTTATTACAGATCTGATGTCTTTATCAAGTTCACTTTCGGTTAGTAACTGACCGGTCAGCCGATAGCTCTGCAGGTCCTTTCCCAGTTCATCCGTCACGACAAAGAGATAGCAATTCTTTATACGGTCTCTAAAATGCTCTTTCCTGATCTCCTGTATCTTCTGAGGAAGTATCGTGCCAAGTGTTTTCAGAACCTCCCTGTTCTCAACAACTATTACCGACGGAGGATAACTTCCTCTCTGCCCCTGCCTCCGCTTATAGAAGACAGAGAAGTATATCAGAAGTGCCCTCTTCAGTGAAGTTTCCCCTTCTATGACACTATCAATGAGTAAACTAATATAATTGGTATCCATATACGGTGCAAGCTGGCGGACATCCCCGACTACCACCCATCTCTTTGCATATAGAGCAGGTACCATAAACTCAAGTAGTGTGCACTTACTTGCCTCATCAATTATCATATAGTCAAACTCTGGTTTCACAATTCCATTTTGCTTTCGAAAAGGTGGATACTGTAAAATTCCCAGAGTGGTGCCACAAACGATGTTTGAGGTATTAATCACCATCTCCTCGGCAAACCTATGGAGTTCCTCGTCAGTCAAGTCTTCATTGATATATGCCTGATGTACAGCCTCCTTCATCTGTTCAAACCTTCTCTGCATCTGATACTCCAGTATCGTCTCAGATACCCTTTCCTCCAGCCCCACCCTCAAAGGGACGATACCCTTTTCTTTTAATTGCCCATCAAACCTCTCGTATAACTTCTCAATGACATTATCCACAGCCACATGTGTAGAAGACACAAGCAAAACCCTTTTGCCACTGTTTACGAGCTGATAGATAAGTTCTGCAATTGCAGTTGTCTTTCCCGAACCAGGGGGACCTTCAAGAAGAGTGAAATCTGGCATAGCCATTGCTCGTCTTACAAACTCTCTCTGCTCCTGAATACCCTCAAAGTCTTCCTTATTAAGAAACACCCACTCTTTCAGTTCAGCATCTTCAAGGTCAGGAAATTCTGCTTTTTTATAATCTTCAAACACCTGTAATAGAGGGTAGTGTTCAGGTGATGGGTTCCACAGTAGCGATTCTATCGCCTTCTTCTGCTGCTTAATATGATAGGTATTACGAGGTGGATATACCTTCTCAACAGAGGGAATCCGCTCAACACAGAGTGACCCCTCTTCCCAGTCCACCCTGAAGACCTTTATCCTTCCATCTTTATTAGATTGTGGACTTATCCATATTTCAGGTTCCCCGGCCCCTTCTATCATTTTTATAAACATATCTATTCTTGAGTCATCTCCATCATGGGCATCATCAACGAGGGTAAGCCATATCTCCTCACCTGCCTTCTCACATCTGTAGAGGTTATGCCTTTCATCAATCAAGAATTTGCTCTTTAGCTCCTCTTCTAAGACAACCTCATGTGTCCTTATATCCTTTACACATACTTCATTCCGAATAATTGAGTTTGTAGTTACATCAAAGGGAAGGAGTTTCTTTGGAATCTCATTGGATGTGTTGATTCTACGAACCTTTAATTTTCTGCCTCCAAGAAACAGTTCAATGTCATCAGTTGATACCTCTGGAGGTAGATAAACAATAAAAGCATCTTCTGCTTTTTGCACACATAAGGGTTTAATGGACCTTCCATTCCAGTCATTTAAAACAGTGTTTTTATTTATCTCAATCTGCTTTTCAACAAATTCCCACTTTACCTGATTACCCCTGTATTGGAGAGTATCGCCCTCTTTAGGATTATTATTAAGTGGTATGATATCAAAGTAGTCTGTTCCAACTTTAATACAATGGAAATTTATCGATTTCCATTCATGGTTAAGAAGCGCTATTCCATCAGAGTAAGACTCGTAGACCCTTATAATATCGTTGCCCTTCTCCACAATGACCTTTTCAATATTTTTAAGTTTATATCTGTGCCTCACTGTTTCTTCCCACCGCATAGCATATTCTTCCACATTATTTGCCTTAATAAGACGGTCAAGTTTTCTTCTGATAAGTTCCAGTGCCTTTTGAATTACGTCAATGCTTGCATTATCAAAGCCAATGTTTCTGTAAAAGAGCTTTCTTTTCATTATTCAACTCTCCTGTTAATAGACATTATCAAAAAATAACTTTATTGACATTGTATTTACTGTTTTTGTCTCCAGTTTGTTGGCAACCGCTGAAACTCCACCGCCAATTATTGGAATCATCTTAGACAACCCCCAAGGTTTTTTATAACAGTTTCCTTTGTTCCGAGTTTTTCTATTTCTTTTAAAAACTTCTCAACAGACTT
>JALUSH010000155.1 GCA_027016675.1 Thermodesulfovibrio sp. | reverse complement strand
GAAAGAACTCTTTTTTTTTTTTTTTTTGATTCTAATTGTTCCTGAAGTGATTTGATCTCTGACTCAATAAATCTTTTCAGTTCATTTAATATCTTTCCAAACTTTGGTCGTTCTTCTCTTGGAAGCTCTGAAAGTCTTTTTAATCCGTCTGTTACAATACCTTTCTTACCCAGGTACCTGACCCTGAGTTCATTCAGGCCCTGAATAGTTTTGACCTGCGAGGATTCTTTTAAGAAATCTTCTTTAATTTTTCTTATATCTTTCATTGTCTATAGGGAAAGGAAGGGGGATAATGCCCCCTGAAATTTATAAGCTAAGCAGCCACAGCTTCACGTGCCTTTTCAACGAGGCTTTTGAATGCTGCAGGATCACTGTACGCTATATGGGCTAAGGTTTTTCTGTCAAGACCTACGCCTGCCCTTTTTAAACCATATATAAACTGACCATAGGTCAAACCGTTTTGCCTTGCAGCTGCATTGATTCTTATGATCCAGAGCCTTCTGAAATCACGTTTCTTGGCACGTCTGTCCCTGTAGGCATACTGAAGGGCATGCTCTACTGCCTGTTTTGCAACCTTGTAACACCTGCTGCGTGCTCCGTAGTACCCCTTGGCCATGGATAGTATCTTTTTTCTTCTTCTTCGAGTCTTGAAACCACCCTTTGCTCTTGGCATTTTTTATGACCTCCTTTATTATCTGAAATTATTATCCGTACGGCAACAGTCTTTTTACTGTTCGTTCCTGTGTTTTATCCACGAGAGATGATGTTCTGAGCCTTCTGGTACGTCTGGAAGGCTTTCCTGTCATTAAATGGCTTTTATTGGCCTTCCATCTTTTTACCTTGCCAGTGCCTGTTATTTTAAACCGCTTGGCAGCTCCTCTGTGAGTCTTGATCTTTGGCATCTGTAAATCCTCCTCTGGGTGTTTATTTAGGTGCAATTATCATTGTAATACTTTTGCCCTGGAGTTTGGGCTTCGTTTCAATGTTGTATTTCCCGCCAAGTCTTTCTATTATCCTTTCAAAAACCTGCATTCCCAACTCGGGCCTTACAATCTCTCTGCCTCTGAAAAAGAGGGTAACCTTTGCCTTGTTACCGTCCTCAAGGAATCTTATAATGTGTTTGATTTTAAGCTCAAGGTCATGTTTGTCTATATTGGGCCTTACCTTGACCTCCTTTACCTCTATTGTTTTCTTGTGAGAATGTTTTTTGCTTAACTGATACTTGAACTTGCCATAATCCATTATTCTGCAAACAGGTGGATTGGAATTGGGTGCAACCTCAACAAGATCAAGCCCTCTTTCTTCTGCAATGCTCAGTGCCTCCCGTAAAGGCACTATACCAATCTGTTTGCCATCTGCATCAATAAGTCTGACTTCCCTTGCCCTGATACGCTCATTTACTCTATGACTCTGTGCTATAGCAACACCTCCTGACGATTTTTTTTATTATACAAAAATTTGTAATATTATATAGAAACTATAGAGTTAAATCCTGTGTCCTATCTTCAATCTCTTTCTTGAGCCGTTCAATCAGTTCCTCTTTCCTGTAAGGGCCTGTTTGTTCACCTGTACGCTTCCTTACAGGCAAGAGCCCTGATTCAGATTCCCTGTCACCTATTATAACCAAATAAGGTATCTTTCTGACAGTTCCCTGACGTACCTTGTATCCCACTTTTTCATTGTCAAAGAAGGGTTCAGCCCTTATACCATGGTAAAGCATCTCATCCTGTATCTTGCGGGCGAATTCTATGTGTCTGTCTGCTACAGTTATTATACCAACCTGTACTGGTGAAAGCCATGTAGGAAAGGCGCCTGCATAGTGTTCTATCAGGATTCCAAAAAACCTTTCCAGAGAACCCATTAAAGCCCTGTGAATCATTATAGGTCTGTGTTCGTTACCATCATGTCCTCGATAGGTGACATCGAACCTCTCAGGGTTATTAAAATCAACCTGTATTGTACTGCACTGCCAGGGTCTGCCCAGGGAGTCCTTGACCTTGATGTCAATCTTTGGTCCATAGAATACACCCTCGCCAGGGTCTATCTCATAGGATAGGCCCTTGTGCTCAAGGGCAGATTTTAATGCCTCAGTGGCCCTGTTCCAGTCTTCTTCAGTGCCAACAAATTTTTCTGGTTTTGTTGATAGATAGATGTCATAGCTATCAAAGCCAAATGTTCTCAAAATAAATAGTGTAAAGTCAAGTACACGGAGGATTTCCTCTTCTATCTGATCCTCTCTACAGAATATATGGGCATCATCCTGTGTGAACCCCCTTACACGTAGTAATCCGTGAAGAACCCCTGAGCGTTCATACCTGTAAACAGTGCCCAGTTCAGCATACCGTATGGGGAACTCACGATAACTTCTCAGTGTGCTCTTATAAACAGCTATGTGGAAAGGACAATTCATGGGCTTGATTTCATACTCAATGCCCTCTATATCCATGGGAGAGTACATATTTTCACGATAAAAATCCCAGTGTCCGCTTTGCTTCCAGAGGTTGAGCTTTGCAATATGGGGTGTATATAGAATCTTATAACCAGCCCTGAGATGTTCGTCCCGCCAGAAGTCCTCCATTGTCTTTCTAATAAGCGCACCATTTGGATGCCAGAGTATCAGTCCAGGACCAATGCTATCATTTATACTGAAGAGATCCAGCTCTTTTCCAAGCCTTCTGTGGTCACGTTTTTTTACCTCCTCAAGAAAGTTCAGATATTTCTTCAGTTGTTTTTTGTCAGGAAAGGCAGTCCCATAGATTCTCTGGAGCATCTTGTTTTTTTCATCACCCCTCCAGTAGGCACCTGCTACTTTAAGGAGTTTGAATGCCTTGATATAGCCTGTTGAGGGTAGATGAGGACCAAGACACAGATCAACAAAATCCCCCTCCTCATAGAGAGAGACCTTTTCATCTTCTATCTCTTGCAGAAGCTCCACCTTGTAGAGTTCTCCTTGTTTTTTAAAAAACTCGATGGCCTCTAATCTGTCAATCTCTTTTCTTATAAATGGGGTATCTGCCTCGATTATTCTTTTCATCTCCTCTTCGATCTTTTCGATATCCTCAGGTGTAAAGGGTTTGTCAATATCAAAGTCATAGTAGAATCCATCATCTGTTGACGGACCAATTGCTATCTTTACATGGGGAAAGAGCCTTTTTACTGCATGAGCCATAACATGAGATGTGCTATGACGATAAATATCAAGCCCCTCAGGTGAATCTGCAGTAATGACCTCTACAGTACTATCATCAGATATCTTATCTATACAGTTAGTATCAAGAATGCGGGAATCTATTTTAATAGCCACAGCAGAAATGCTTCTGAGATAGTCTTGAATAGAGTTTTTTTCAATGTCTTTAAACCTATCCTTTATTTTGACTTTAATATTAACAGCCTCCTTTAAGAAATCTACATATGGTAAAACATTAAATTATACCTTAAATTTAGGGG
>JALUSH010000154.1 GCA_027016675.1 Thermodesulfovibrio sp. | reverse complement strand
CCCAAAAAAACATTAAAAAAAAAGTTTTGGGAAAAGGGTTTTAGAGAAACCCCCTTTAAAAAAAGGTGTTCCCCCTCAGAATACAGGCAAATTTTAGTCCGAAAAAGATACCCATTACCCTAAATTATAAATAAACCTTGTCAGGAAAAGGTATCTGTCGCCAATATAATAAACTACCTCTGCAAACCGCAGGAGATTCAACCTCAGAGGATTAAAATCAACATTACAAAAACTCATCTGCTGTTAAGTGAAAAACCCTTTATTCTTGACAGAATCGGATGACAATAAATATAATCTTTATAATATTGTAAAGGACAAAAGTTGTGCAGGATACAGTAAACTACTCCCTTGTAATCTGCGGTGTATCAAGGAGGAACATCATTTTGGAATGCCCCAAGGGAACAGAAATTCAACCACAAAGAGATTTCTAAGGATATAAAATTTGCCGGTCTTTTTCAGTAACCATAAGTGATCAGATGGCGATGGCCCCAGTCCCACCCTATCGAACAAAGTAAACCTTCCTGACCAGAGGTCGGGGCATTCAATCACGTCTTTCGTAAAAGGGAGGTAAACATGAAGATTCCAGATTTTTTAAACCAACCTATTGTAGTGGTAATAATCGCTGTAACCTATTTTTTTATCCTTCAATCAGCAATGGGAAAGACCAGTTTACAGGCAGAAATAAGGGATGCCTATAAAGAATTGCAGAGAATCGCTGATGACCTGTCCAAAACCGATGAACCTGGCAAGGTAAAGGAGGTGGTCTCTAATTTTGCCAATCAGGTAATGGAAGGTTTTAAGGCAGGTTTTCGCGCAGGGAGCAAAGAAGACCTTGCTGCATTCAGGGAGGCAAAGAAGAATATTATTATCAGGGATACGGGCAGGGCACCAAGTAGCTGGAAGACCAGAGAGAAGTTCATCGCTATACTCGACAACAGATCTAAATATCCCGTATCTAATATCAAGGTCAACCTTTCTTGCTATTCAAAGGATGGAAAGTTGATCGATTCCCTGAACGATTGGATCTCTGAGATCAAATTGTTGGAACCGAACGAATCTGTATCCATAGCAGTAGATAGGTCTCTCGGTGATTCCTCCCTCAGTGATGAAGAACTGGCTATCAGAAAGGCTCACTCCTTTGAAATGAAGGTAATCTCTTTCGATATAAAAAAACTGGAAGACTGAGTCGAGCAGATTCTATCCATTGTTTGCTTTCAGCCCACCAACGGTCTGCCCCTGTGCTCAGGAAAGTAGAAGTGTGATCATGCCTGTGGTACAGAACAGAGAAATCTCAAAAACTGGATGAGCCCGAGCAATGGGTAGGAGGGAAACCAGCAGGATAGACGGTATATCCGTGCGAAGAAAAATTTAATTCTTTTTATCTTTTTGCCGATTTTTAAAAAGTAATAAGGCATCGAATGGACCAGCCCCGATAGGCTTATACCCATGGGAGAAGATACCGTGCTATCACATCTATTTGTAAAAGTGCCTGCCCCTTTTACAACAGGTTTTAAGCAAAAGGTCTCTGGAAGCGGGTGTAAAGAGGGCTTTTTATAAGAGTTTCCTTTCCTCGGGAGGTATACCAACTGACGTATCCATTATCTTAAAAAGGAGTGCTTATGGGGACCAACAATATAGTCTTTCTTGAAGTCCTTGAGTGGTTTGATCAGACCGGCAAGGAGATAGTCTTCAGATTGCCTCAGAGCGGGTCCGGGGAGATAAAGTTCGGCGCCCAGCTCATCGTCAGGGAGAGTCAGGCAGCGGTCCTTTTTTACCATGGTAAGGCATACGATGCCTTTCAACCAGGAAGACATACCCTCATAACTGCGAATGTTCCTATTCTGACCAAGCTTTTGAGTATTCCCTGGGGAATGACCAGTCCCCTCAGGGCAGAGGTCTATTTTGTGAACATGAAGGTCTTTCCCAACCTGAAATGGGGGACAAGGGACCCTGTTGCCTTCAGGGACTCTGAACTTGGGCTTGTACGTCTCAGGGTCTTCGGTATCTTTAATATACAGGTTGTTCAGCCTGTACTTTTTATAAACAGGCTGGTGGGCACACAGGGGATATACACCACCGAGGAGATCGGGGAGTACCTGAGTCGTGTCATTGTGTCCAGGTTTAACGACCATCTGGGTGAAAATCTCGATACTATACTCAATCTCCCTGGCAGATACGATGACCTTTCCAAGGGGCTCTGTAAGCGCCTTGAGGAAGATTTCAGCCACTACGGTCTGGGTCTTACGAACCTTTACATAAACTCCATCACCCCACCGCCAGAGGTCCAGCAGGCAATAGATGACAGAAGCAAGCTCAATGTATTCGATGATCTGAACCGATTGTTCAAGATGAAGGCAGCCATGGCAGTGGAGAAGGCATCAGAAAATCAGGCATCCGCAGGGGCTGGAGTGGGTATGGGCTTTGGCTTCATGATGCCAACAATGTTTACAGAGATGATGAAGTCCCCTGAGAAGGCTTCCAGAGGCGCTGAAGCCCACTGCCCAGAATGTAGACACCATGTACCTTCGGATGCAAGGTTCTGCCCATACTGCGGTCATCAGATACTTGTGTTTCAGCAGTGTCCCAGATGTGGTAAGAACCTGCCACCCCATGCACGGTTTTGCGTAAGATGTGGTACCGCTGTAGAGGAAAAACCCCGGGAAAAGACCTGTCCCCATTGCAAGACAAAAAACCTCTCTGAATCTGTTTTCTGCAATCAATGCGGTCAGCGTCTCTGACAGGTACAAAGAACATCTGGTACGAACTTGAATGTAAAGATATCCCATGAATGTCCACAGTGTTCTGCCCCTGTGGTCCTGGAGGAGACCGACAGATTGTTCCAGTGTCCCTACTGCAGGGTAAGACTCTTTATCACCTCTGGCGAGGCATTCCGTTACTGGCTACCACCCCCAAAAAAGCCTGAAGGAGAGATAGCCTTTATACCTTACTGGCGATTCAAGGGGATGGTGTTTTTCTGCAAACACCATAGAACAGAAGAGCGTATCATTGATACCACCATAGTAGCCACTCCATTGAGGCATGTACCTGTATCCCTGGGGGTAAGACCTCAGGTGGTACCCCTCAAGTATGTAACAGGGGAACTGGGGCATTACCGCTTCATCTCCCATAACCCGTTCGATCGTGTCTTTACGAGGATACATGCTGGAATAGGCGAGGTGGAGACACTGAAGATAAAGACCTCTTCTTCTGACGACAGGATTCTGTACCGTGCCTTTATTGGTGAGACAAGGAGCCTTATCTATCTTCCTTCCTACATACGGAATGATAAGCTCCATGATGCCTTAACCGATACACCTATTTCGGACCTTGATTCACTCGGTTCTCTTGAGTTTACTGGATTCAGGGAGTGGGGGCTGAGATTCCTTGCCACCCTGTGTCCGCACTGTGGATGGGACCTTACGGGTGAAAAAGACAGTCTGGTACATTTC
>JALUSH010000153.1 GCA_027016675.1 Thermodesulfovibrio sp. | reverse complement strand
CGGAAATCAGATGTCGGAAATCGGAAGTCAGAAACTCCAAAGTTTGTAATCCCACCTCTGACCTCTGAGATCTGACCTCTGTATAGGCCATGTAGCAATACCTCATGTATCTTACATCAAGACCCTTATCTATCCACTTAAGTCTTAAAAGACCACCCCCTCCAAACCTCCCCCTTGAAGGGGGAGGATGAAGGTGGGGGTGTATCAATGCCATGATGAACCACCTCTGTCTACTCCGAAAAATCGCAGATTTTTCGGAGGGCCTTTCTTACTGCTTACTGCTAACCCATTAACCCATTAACCCATTAACCCATTTACTCATCTACCCATTCACCCACAAACTGCTCACTGCTAACTGTGAATAAGGTGTGGGCATTATTTTTCTTCGGTACTCCGCCTTTCTTTTTTCTTACTAAATCTTTTTGGACAGCAATGAGTCTAATCCTCTTTTTTCTTCTCTTCTTCCCCCTCTTCGCTTTTAATGCTTAGGTCACGAACAAAATCAGGACATCTTATATCCTTGCCTGATATGGAAAACTTTTTCTGACATGTTGCCCTCCATGCACATACTGAACATATCTCAACGGTCTCGTTGCTCATCTAAACCTCCTTCTATAATAGTGATAGAAGATAGTTTCTATATTTGTTTCTATAGATGGTTTTGAATTGGAGATAAAAAGACTGTTTTCTATAACGAAGATTTCTGAATGAAGCCTTTTTACTGGTTTTTCTGTCTCAAATAATCCTCTGAGTTCTTCTTCAAACATGGGTACCATTTTATCCTTCATCCTCAAGTGCGTATCCATGAAGAAAATGGCCAGGTCAGGACAGAGTTCCTCTCTTCTCTGGAGAAATGCTCTGACCTCTTTATCGTAGACCTGCCGTGGTGGTGAGGATTTTATCTCCATATATAACAAGTCATTATTCAAACTGGCAATCAGGTCATAATCACCACCCACATGTCTACCTCGAAATTTTACACTCCACAATGCCTCAATTGCAAATTCTCTCCTTAAAACCTCTGCCATGAACCATTCCAGTGTATCACCAAAGGTCTTGACCTTTTTCTTAAGTGCAAACCCCTTATCGCTCTTCTCGATGATGCCTGTCTTCAGAAGATATTCTAAGTAGGTCTTTGTTACCTCTTTTG
This sequence comes from Thermodesulfovibrio sp., assembly GCA_027016675.1. GTDB lineage: Bacteria > Nitrospirota > Thermodesulfovibrionia > Thermodesulfovibrionales > JdFR-85 > JAADHP01. Next base: position 2,300 of record JALUSH010000153.1, on the reverse strand, counting down.
TAGCATATCTTGCCACATCCCTTTCAGAGAAGGTTCCTTTTTGTTTTATAACATCACGCAAAAAAAGTCGGAAGGAGTATTTTTTGAGATTTTCATAATAGGAATCAATAAACTCTGTCTCTGGCAGTAAAAGATCCTCTCCACGTTGTTTTTGAAAGATAATAAAACCCCTTCTCCTGAGAATTGTTGCAAGGGAAGGGCATCTCCTTGCTATAATATCCTTCAGGTAAGCTATTTCCTCCTCAAGCCTTTCTATTCTTTTAAGAGTTTCCATATCATCTAATTCGATTCACACAGGTATTTCATGCTCTCATATTCGCCCATTACTATTTTTGCATCACCCACTGTATAGAAAGAGCCTGTGACAAGAATTATATCCCCCCGGTTAAAATTCTTCATAGAAAGGTCGATTGCTTCTTTAAGAGAAGATGAGAGAAATACATAAATGCCTCTGTTGATGTTACCTGATATCTCTTTTACATAATCATAAAGAATCAGGGGAGATAGTGCCCTGTTATATGATGGTGCTGTCACAACTATAGCATCAGAGATGGACACCAGAGGAGAAAGGATACTGTGAATATCCTTGTCAGACATCGTGCCTATAATAGTAATGAGTTTTTTAAAAGGAAAACGGTTAGTATGTTTTAGATATTTGATTGTATTAGTGAGTACCTTTACTGCCCTGGGATTGTGAGCTCCATCCAGGATAAAGGGAATGCCTTTAAAGTATTTCATCTCAAAGCGCCCACTCCATTCAAGCTTCTCAAGGGCATTCCTTATCAGGTAGTCCTTTTTACCTATCCTCTCAAGGATTGCATCTATGGTTTTTATAGCCAGAGAGGCATTTTCTGCCTGATAAACTCCTGCAAGAGGAATCCTGATATCCTTTATCTCCAGCTCCTCTGATATATAATGGAATCTGGTGCCCTCAAGGCTCACCTCTTCTACTATGACTCTGAAATCTCTGTTTAATACAAAGGTCTGTGCATTCCTTTCCTCTGCCACATTAATTAGAACATGAAGGGCATCCTTTTGCTGACTGCCTATTACCACAGGTGTGGATTCCTTTATGATACCGGCCTTTTCATATGCTATCTCTGGCAGGGTATTACCAAGGAATTCCATATGATCGAAATCAACAGGTGTGATCACAGATATCTCCGGTTTCAGCACATTGGTGGCATCGAATCTTCCTCCCATCCCTGTTTCTACTACTGCATAGTCAACTGCAAGCTCCTGGAAATACAGGAATGCCATTGCTGTTATGAATTCAAAAAAGGTGGGTTTAAGATTGTCCTGGCCGGAGATGGTCTCCTTTATTCTTACTGTAAGTTCCACCACTTTGTTTTCTGGTATTTCTCTATTGTCTACCCTGATTCGTTCTGTAAACCTGACGAGATGAGGGGAGGTAAAGAGTCCTACTCTGTATCCAAGGGTATTGAGCATGGAGGCTATCATGGAGGCGGTGGAACCTTTACCATTTGTTCCAGCTATATGTATGGATCTGAAATTCTGTTGTGGAGAGCCAAGAAGTTCTAATATCTTATTTATGTTTTCAAGCCCTAATTTTATTCCCTCTTTTGTCAGGCCGTAAAGGTAATGGATACTTTCCTGGTAGTTCATTTTAACAGGGTGAGTATCCGGTATATGGTTTCTTTCAGGTTCTTACGATCCACCACCATATCAATCAGGCCATGCTCCATAAGGAACTCTGCCCGCTGGAAGTTTTCAGGGAGTTGTTGCTTGATAGTTTGCTCGATCACACGTGGGCCTGCAAAACCTATGAGGCTTTTGGGCTCGGCTATAATTATGTCACCAAGCATTGCAAAGCTTGCACTTACTCCACCGAAGGTGGGATCTGTGAGTACAGAAATATAGGGCCTGCCGATTTTCCTGTATCTTCCAATAGCAGCAGATACCTTTGCCATCTGCATTAAAGAAAACATTCCTTCCTGCATTCTGGCTCCACCGGAAGAGGAGCATATTATGAGAGGTAACCTTTTCTCTATTGCCCTTTCTGTAGCCTCTGTGATTCTTTCACCCACCACAGAGCCCATGCTGCCACCCATAAAGTGGAAATCCATTACAGCAATAACAACATCTATTCCCTTTACCTTGCCCTCTCCTGCAATGGCTGCTTCAGTAAGGCCGCTCTTAACGGTGTTCTCCTTTATTCTCTCTGCATAGTGTTTGCTATCTTTAAATTTAAGAGGATCCGCAGGGAGTATATCAGCACCTATCTCCTCAAAGGTGCCTCCATCGATCAAGAGATTAAGCCTTTGTCTTGCATTTATTCT
>JALUSH010000152.1 GCA_027016675.1 Thermodesulfovibrio sp. | reverse complement strand
ATACAGCAACAACCTCCTTTAGCTGTTCTTTCACATCTTCTGATTTGATCAACAGATGCTCTACAGTAAATCTCCTCGTCAGTTCCCTGTCGCGGGTGAGGAGTATCCTGCCTTCAGACCTTGCATGCCTGACCAGTGCCCTGTCATCAATATCCCTGTAATACTGCACATCATAGCCAAGGAATCTCATCCACCTTGCCAGGCGTCCAAGCATTGCATCTGCTATAAATCCTCTCTTTTTCATGACTTATAGACTATCCCTTTAATAATATGTTACCATATGCCATTTACAATAATACCCTTTTAATTTTCTATAAACCATAATAAAGACAGGAATATGAAAACCATACTTGTTACTGGCGTGGCTGGATTTATTGGACACAAGGTTGCAGAGGTACTACTTCAGAGAGACCTTTCTGTTGTTGGCGTCGACAATATGAACGACTATTATGACCCAAGACTGAAAGAATGGAGGCTGAATTCCTTGAAGAAAAATCCACGTTTTCACTTTATCCAGTCAGATATTGATGACTACAGAGTACTGAAAGATATCTTTGAAAACCATCCCATTGATGCTGTTATAAACCTTGCCGCCCGTGCTGGTGTGAGAGCCTCTGTTGCTGACCCCTGGGTGTATCTCGATACCAACATAAAAGGCACCCTTAATCTCCTGGAATGCTGTAAAGAGAGGGGTATAAGCAAGTTCATCCTGGCCTCTACATCGAGCCTTTACGGATTCAACGAGATGCCCTTTGAGGAAAAGCAGCGTACTGATACACCGTTGTCTCCGTACGGTGCAACAAAAAAGGGAGCAGAGGTACTCTGTTATTCCTATCATTATCTTTATGGTATGGATATTATAATTCCCCGTTATTTTACTGTTTATGGGCCTGCAGGTCGGCCTGATATGAGTATATTCAAATTTATCAAGAATATAGATCTGGGCAAGGCTATACCTGTCTTTGGAGATGGGAAGCAAAGGCGAGATTTTACGTATATCGATGATATAGCGGAAGGAACAGTACGATGCCTTGATCTGTCAGGATTTGAAATAGTCAACCTTGGCAATGACAACTCTGTCGAGCTAATGTATGTAATCAACCTGATAGAAAAAGGCCTCGGAAAAGAGGCAAAAATCGAGTATCTTCCACGTCATCCTGCAGATGTAGAGGCCACCTGGGCATCAATTGAAAAGGCAAAGAGCCGCCTTTCCTGGATACCTCGGACAGCTATTGAGGAAGGTGTAGAAAGAACAATTAAATGGTACAAAGACAACAGAGATTTTGTTATTTCTCTGAAGGAGGTAGAATGAAAAAGCTTGCCATATTGTCCATTGTGATTCTTGCTCTTCTGATTCCAGCCTGTGGCGGGAAAAAGGAGGTTAAAAGGCCATCGCCTGAGGCAATAATTATTAAAAAGGCATTTAATGTAGCTCAAGAGATCAAGAATGCCTACCTCCGCAAAGACCGTGAGGCATTAAAACAATACTGTACAAAAGAGGGGTATCTTACAATTATTAGTTCCATGAAAGACTTTGATTCCGCAACATTGAATTTTCAATTAAGATGGGCAGACATAAAAAAAGACAAGATCATCCTCTATGTCTATTGGAAAGGAACCTGGTGGCTTAGAGGTAAAATGTATGAGGACACCGGACTGGCAGCCTTTGCCTTTAGGGGTACGACAACACCACGACTCTCTGATATCCTCAGAGCAAGCCCCTTCAGCAACCCCCTGTAGAATCATTATCCGCAACTGCTACAGGCACTTCCACTACTGCCACAGGAGGAGCACCCCCCACCCTGTCCTGCAAAGGGCTTATCTACGCCTGACATCCCAAACACGGAAAACTTTTTCATCACATCAGCGCTTTCACATTTTGGGCACTTGATCTCAGGATTACCGAAAACAAGCTTCTCAAACTCCTCACCACAGCTTTTACATTTATATTCAAAAATGGGCATCTTTTACTCCTCCTTATAAATATTAACATTTAAATCCTTTATCAGGCAAATATTGTCTTATTTCCTAAAAAGTCTTAAATATACCCTGCTCAGTATCTTATTTGAATGTACTATCAATTTTTTTCTGAAATTAAAAATGCTCACATTACCAATAACTATCCTTTTTAGTGATCTAAAATCATCAGTGGTGTTACATCCTTTTTCCGTGGTAAACAAAAACTTATAGCCCGCCTCAAGGGCTACATCCTGATACCATGGTTCATTTATACCCCAGGGCCAGCAAAGGGCACTTGCATCTTTTCCAAGACGCTCTTTGATAATCAGACGGGCCCACTCAAGATCCTTCCTCAGAGCCTTCTTATAGGTATCCGGATCATTAAAGTGTTTATCCCATCGGATATGAGAATGAGTATGAGATTGTATATCAAATATACCAGAGTCCTCCATCTCTTTAAGTTCCTCCCAGGAAAGCATCACCTGATTTCTTTGTCCCCTGTTCATCATCTCCAGACACTGTCTATGCGACGGCAAAGGCAGAACATCCTTTCTAACGCCTGTCTCTGATATCCAAGAGGTTACAACAAATAATACACCTCTTAACCCATATTTCTTCATGATCGGATAGGCATAAAACCAGTTGTCAAGCCAGCCATCATCAAATGTTATCATGACACTCCGCTGAGGAATCCCGGTTTGTCCAGAGGCTATCCTCTCAAGATCACCTATTGTCAGACTCTTATATCCATGAAAAGAGAGATACCGCATCTGCGCTTCAAACCTTTCAGGGGTAACATTTATAAACTTTCCCACAGGATTGACATGATGATACATGAGTATGGGCAGGCAGTGGCTCACCTTGTTACTCCAGCCCCAGTATCTCTACTGCCTTGCTTTTGGATTGTTGACCTTTAATGATTCTTATAGAGCTTTTTTTTACTTTAAAATATTTGGCAAGCATATCAATAAGCTGCTTATTAGCAGCTCCATCCACTGGTGGGGCAGTAAGTTTCACCTTCAGGCCATCACCATAAGGGCCAACAACCATCGCCTTTGATGAACGGGGTTCCACTTTGATATTAATAACAATACCTTCTTTTGTTTTGTGGAATGGTATATCTTTTAACCTGTGCATAACCTCACAATATGTTATTCTTAATCCATCTCGAGTCCCACCAGTAAAGTGGCGAAACCTCTATACCGTGAACAAGTATGCCAAAGTGGAGGTGATCACCTCCTGCAAAGCCTGTTGAACCTGTACGTGCAATGAGGTCACCCTTTTTTACCCTGTCACCTTCCTTAACAAATATCTCTGACAGATGACCGTACAGACTCATCAACCCCTGACCATGATCTATGATTACAGTGTTACCGTATATCCCCATGTCACCTACAAATCTTACCTCACCTGTGTTAGCAGCCTCTACTGGCGCAAAGGTGGTAGAGGCAAGATCAAAGCCAAGATGTACACTGTTACTAATTACTTTACCCTTATAAGTATATATAC
>JALUSH010000151.1 GCA_027016675.1 Thermodesulfovibrio sp. | reverse complement strand
GTTGTATTTGATAGAGGTGGTTTCCGCTATCATGGAAGAATAAAGGCCCTTGCAGATGCTGCAAGAGAAGGCGGATTGGAGTTTTAAACAGGGTGCAGCGTGTAGGGTGTAGTGAACTGGTTTGATGAATTAGTTTAGAATTCAGGAATTAGAATTTAGAATTTAATGATAAGTAAGGAGGTATAGTGCTGAGGATTGATCCATCAGAATTAGAGTTGCAGGAGAAGGTAATATTTATCAATAGAGTGTCAAAGGTGGTCAAGGGTGGAAGAAGGTTCTCCTTTACTGCCCTGGTTGCAGTGGGAAACGGTGAAGGAATAGTTGGTATTGGTAAGGGAAAGGCCGCAGAGGTTGCAGATGCAATCAGAAAGGCAATCGGGCAGGCAAAGAAGTCACTGATACGGTTTCCTCTGATGGATGGCACTATTCCTCATGAGATACTTGGTAAGCATGGTGCTGGTGAGGTATTACTGAAGCCAGCTAAAAAGGGTACCGGTGTGATTGCTGGTGGTGCTGTAAGACCGGTGCTTGAGGTAGCAGGTCTTGAAAATATAGTCGCCAAGTCAATAAGGAGTCATAATCCTTTTAATGAGGCAAAGGCCACAATAGATGGGCTTCTGAAACTGAAGGATCCAGAGAAGGTAAGGAAGATAAGGTCTAAACCAACAGAAGAGGCAAAGGAAGAAGGAGTGGCAAAGAATGCTTAAGATTACTCTTAAGAGGAGTTATATAGGAAGACCGGAGAAACAGAGAAGGGTACTGAGAAGTCTTGGCCTGCGAAAGATAGGTCAGACAGTGATAAAAGAGGATGTTCCTTCAATCAGAGGAATGATAAACAAGGTGCCCCATCTTGTTGAGGTGGAAGAGGTAAAAGGAGACAACTAAAAGCATTATAATCTGGAGGCAAGATGAAGATAGAAGAGTTAGCACCGGCTTCAGGTAGTAAGAAGAAACCCAAAAGGGTTGGAAGGGGTCCTGGTTCAGGACATGGTAAGACCTCCTGCAGGGGACATAAGGGGCAGAAGTCTCGCTCTGGTGCAAGTATACCGGCAGGCTTTGAAGGTGGACAGATGCCACTTCACAGGAGGCTTCCCAAGAGGGGATTTTCAAATTATCCCTTTAAAAGACAATACGCAATAGTCAATTTAGACAGACTTGAAAAGATAGAGACCAACGAGATTACGCCAGAGCTATTACTTAAGGAGGGCATTATATCAAACCTTAAGGACGGATTAAAGGTTCTGGGAAATGGTGAGATAAGGAGAGCCATTACAATCAGGGCTCATGCCTTTAGTAAGTCTGCCATCAAGAAGATCGAGGCTGCTGGTGGCAAGACAGAGGTGATATAGTTGGGGGCTTTATCTTCTTTTCAAAATATCTTCAAGATCGAGGAGCTAAAGAAGAGGATATTCTTTACCCTCGCACTGCTTGCTGTTTACAGAATAGGCTGTCATATTCCCACCCCGGGCATTAACGGAGAGCAGTTAAGCAAGTTCCTTGCCGAGCGTGGTGGTGCACTGATGGGTTTTTTCGATATGTTTTCCGGAGGTGCACTCTCCAGGGTTACTATATTTGCCCTTGGTATAATGCCTTACATCAGTGCTGCAATTATACTTGAGTTGCTTACCGTTGTTATACCTGCTATTGGAAAGCTGGCAAAGGAAGGTGAGGAGGGAAGAAAGAAGATCGTTAAATACACCAGATACGGTACGGTTCTGATCAGTGCTATACAGTCCTTCGGGATTGCAGTGGGGCTTGAAAGCATGGCTCAGGGTGCCTTTATACAGCATCCAGGATGGTCATTCCGTCTTATGACCATGATAACCCTCACTGCAGGAACATCATTTATCATGTGGCTTGGAGAGCAGATTACAGAAAGGGGAATTGGTAATGGAATATCCCTGATAATCTTTGCAGGTATAGTTGCAAGGCTTCCCAATGCAATAGTCAGCACAGTAAGGCTTATAAAGGCAGGAGAAATTTCTGTATTGTTCCTGATATTCCTTATTGCAATGATGATTTTTGTAGTAGGTGGAATAATTTACATTGAAAGGGGAGAGAGAAGAATCCCGGTACAATATGCAAAGAGGGTGGTTGGCAGGAAGGTCTATGGTGGGCAGTCAACCCACCTGCCCCTTAAGATAAACACATCAGGTGTTATTCCACCGATTTTTGCATCTTCTATAATTATGTTTCCTGCAACTATAGCCGGATTTATCTCTATTCCATGGGTGCAGGGAATAGCAAGACAGTTGACACCCGGTACTGCTTTATACACAATACTTTATGTGGGGATGATCATATTCTTCAGTTACTTCTACACAGCCATAATTTTCAACCCCGTTGATGTGGCTGATAACCTTAAAAAGTACGGTGGATTTATACCGGGCATAAGACCCGGTCAGAAGACCGCTGATTATCTGTACAGGGTGCTTTCAAGACTTACCTTTGTTGGGGCTATATACCTGTCGATTGTATGTGTAATACCAACATTTCTTATTAAGGAATTCAATGTCCCCTTCTATTTTGGTGGAACATCATTACTTATTGTGGTAGGCGTTGCACTTGATACGGTCTCCCAGATAGAGTCGCACCTGCTGACCCGTTCCTATGAAGGCTTGCTTAAGAAGAGCCGCATCAGGGGTAGAAGAAGGTAGGGGGTAGGTTTCTGGTTTCTGTCTTGTGATCATTATAAAGACAAAAAGAGAGATAGAGCTTATGAGAAAGGCCTCAGCCATTGTTGCTGAGGCACTTTTGGCTATAAAGGGTTATGTTGCTCCTGGGGTCAGCACCAGGGAGTTAGAAGAAATAGCTGAAGATATAATAAGAACCAGAGGCGCAAAACCTGCTTTTAAAGGTTACAGGGGGTATCCAGCAAGTATATGTGCTTCTGTAAATGATACGGTTGTTCATGGAATTCCCTCAGGCTCTATAGTACTGAAGGAGGGTGATATTATCAGTGTTGACCTTGGCGTTGTGTATAAGGGGTATATAGGTGATGCAGCTATAACAGTGCCTGTAGGAGAAGTAAAACCAGAGGTTAAAAGGCTCCTTGAGGTTACAGAGAAGGCACTTTACATTGGTATTAAACAGGCAAAGGTTGGCAGAAGGGTATCTGATATATCACATGCAATACAGGAATTTGTGGAATCGAAGGGTTATTCGGTTGTAAGAAATTTTGTTGGACACGGTGTTGGCAGGTCATTGCATGAAGACCCTCAGATACCAAATTTTGGGCCTCCTGGCAAGGGACCAAAACTGAAGGCAGGAATGACACTTGCTATAGAGCCTATGGTGAATGCAGGGAGATACGAGGTAAAGGTGATGGAGGATGGGTGGACAGCAAAGACCGTTGATGGAAGTTTATCAGCACATTTTGAACATACAGTGTTGGTTAAAAAAAGCGGCCCAGAGATATTGACGAAAATTGATTAAATAAATTATAATTAATGGTTAAAATGCCAAAGGCAGACAACATAGAGGTTCAGGGTGAGATAATTGAGGCCCTGCCAAATGCCA
>JALUSH010000150.1 GCA_027016675.1 Thermodesulfovibrio sp. | reverse complement strand
GCCGGGTTCTGTTGCCCTGATTATTGCATCCGTAAGGGGTCCTCTCTCTATGAATTCAGCCCTACGTGCGAGAATATTTGTAGCAACTGTGGCATCCTCCTTCTGGAAGTACCCATCCATTGTCTTGCGGATTATGGAGATTATCTCATCCTGGGTAGCACCCTTTCCAAAGAGATACAGTGCAAGGGATGGTGCGGTAACCCAGTGATTCAGTGGCAGAAGCAGTGGCCCTCCGGCGCGTCCAACACCAAGGGCAGCACCCTCTTTTATTATGGAGCAGATCTCATTGAACATTATCATGCCCACAACCGTGGGTGTACCTGAATCCTTCAGTATTATAGCAAGGTCGCCTATAACACGTGCTGTCTTGAGTTCCTCATCTGTCCCGCGGATATGAATCACCTCTGGCATGCCTGCCTCTTCAACTGCTGCCCTTGCCACAACCTCCGGGGTTCTTGTTACAAGAAACTGGCCGTATTCCTCTCCCACATATGCATCAGGATGTATTATCTCCAGTGCTGCTGCCGTGCCCAGGAGGGCAGACATCCAGCGACATCTGCGCATGCCTGCTGATTCATAGGCCTTCATCATTGCCCTGGTACCGATCCTGGCAAGCTTCTGTCCCAGCTTCGGAAAAAGGTGGTCCTCACCGATTGCGGTATGTCCTACAAAAGGGCTTCCACCAATACCCAGGGGCAGGAGTCTGGAATCAAAGGGTGCAAGATGCTCCTTTTCCAGCGCCTGATAGATTGCAAGGGTGGCTGCAAAGCCTGAGATCTTATTGTTCAGTTTTTCTGTTGGAATGGAAGAGACCCGGCCTGAAGGAATACCAGCTGCCATCCTGGCCACTGCTCCCAGCTTTCTGTTTGGACAGGGGATACCACACTGGACATTCACACCTGCCCAGTATAGCAGTGTAGCTGTGGCCAATGCTGCATTTGCAGGATCTGCACCACACTGCATCAGCACCCTGATTGCCTTACGGGCAATATCATCCACATCAGTGTAAGGCTCATTTGTCACTTCCAGTTTCAGCTTCTTGCCCTTGTTAATCTCTTTGGCTATCACATTTGCCGCAGCCCATACACCCAGGTTGAATACACCCCATCCTCCAAGCATGGCATCAAACTTTTCTGTGGTGAGGTAATCTGGCTTGGCAGTTGCCGCCCTGAAAGTTGCAATAATTTCTCTTTCCATTGCTCACACTTCCTTTCTTATGAGGTTAAAGTTTTCTTAACACCAGTGTATCTTTATTTTCCGCCTCGTTACCGCCCTTCAATTAAGACCCTGAACCTATCCTGCATTGTAAATCCTCTGCCACTATATCCAGAATTGTTCTTCTGGAGGCACAACAAAATCTGCACCAATGGACTTTTGCGTTTTATAACAGTATACTCCATAACGACAGAACAGAAAGGCCACAGTAAAGATTATAACAGTGAGCCTGAGCAGAGTCGGCCAGCTGGAAGAACCGGTGAGGATTGAGATAACCGTTACAGCTCCTACTATGATGGCAACTATATTTAATCCGAGCACAACATATTTGGTAACCTCTGTCCTTGTCTCAATACTGATCTCTGCCACCTTTGCAATGGTGAACCAGAAAAAGCCAGTCGCAAAGAATGCAGCCAGTCCTATGAACAGTATTGTTACAGCAAAGGCAACCATGGAGCCCTGCTGAATAAAGAAGTGGGAGATGATACTCAGTCCAGCACTTATGATTGCCAGTATACCCGATATTTTGGCACCCCTGTAATGCCATCCCATATCCTTGATACCCTCAAGACAAGCCTTCAGGAGAATCACTGCACCTATATAGGTTATGACAGGAGGAAAGGCAAGAGATGGGGGAAAGATATAGGGCTCACCAGACATTTTATGGATATACTGGCCTGCCCAGTCAGGAAACCACATGCCAACAATGGCAGGAATGGCACCAAGCTCCAGCCATTTGACCACCTTCTTTTTGGGCCATCTGGGGTTTATAGTACCCGGGACGACCTTTTTCTTGTAAGCCTCCATTTTGTTACCTCCCTTTTAAGCGAAATGTTTACTGAAGCCTGAAGAATCTACAGGCCTTATTTTTATTTTGGCGGACCTGTATCTCTCCAGCGGGTGGTCTCAAACTTGATAACGCTTTCATAGGGCAGTACATCCAGTCTCAGTGCTGCCTCCGGGCCTGGTTTTGTACAATAGATCTCGTTTACTTCAACTATCAGGGTATTCCCCTCCAGTCTCGCAGCTCCCTTGAACTGATAGGCTGCACGAATACTGCCAAGCCCTCCTGGACCTAATGCAACCCTGGGATTTTCTTCGATATTTTGTTTGATCTGCTCTACCTGTGCATCTGATAGCTGAAACTTCACAATATTATCACCTTCAACCTTTGCTGAGTCAACAACTATTACTGTAGGGAACCCTTTCTTTGTGGCTGTACCAATATGGGCTCCGAGGCCCTCAAGCCAGTTTCTCATTCTTGGTGTTAATTTAGCCATATCGTCCTCCTTACCTCCCGGTTTTTAGATTAATTTTAAAGAATCTTTTTGCCTGCTTCTTCAGGCTTATAGCTATAGCACTCTTCAACCTTCATGATTATCACTCCTCTTTGCACAAGACGGGGTGGCTTTATATCAGGTGGCACCTCTGAAGGTGGCTCCTTCTCTGCCCAGTTTCCCCATTCATCAAGGACCTCCTTTGCCACAGCACCATGAAATTCATAATCAGGTGGAAGGCCCTCCTGGAGTATGGTAGTGGGACCACGAAATGCCCATGTACGACCCTTTACAGGATGGGCAATGGTGATCACACCAATGGGATTCTCAAAAAGATTCACCCTTGTCTTTTGTGCGAACATGTCTGCTATTACAATATACTCATCTTTGAAGACCCCCACAAACCTCTCAGCAACAGTATTTGGTTTTCCGTCAGCACTACATGTTGTGAGATGAACCACTGCTCCTCCTCCACCTATTATCGACAGGGCTTCCTTCATCTCATCAGTAAGCTTCATTTTTTACACCTCCCTTTTATATCGAATTTTTAAAATAAGCACTAAACAACCTTCTTCCCCGACTCCTCAGGTTCATAGGTATAACATTCAGCAACCTTCAGCACTATCACACCTCTCTGGGCTATCACTGCTGGTCTGATATCTTCTGGCAGCGATGTAAAGGGTTCCCTTTCTTCCCAGTCTCCCCATTTTCTGAGTACATCTCCTGCCCTGATTCCCTGGAAGTTGTAATTATCTGGCACACCCCATTCAATATGACCACAGGGTCCCCTGAGTGCCCATTTCTTTCCTTCAGAGGGGTAGGCAATTGTTACAACTCCGATTCTGTTCTCGTTGAGATTAATCTTTGTTTTCACAGCAAAAAGGTCAGGTATCAGGATGAACTCGTCATCATAGACATCAGTGAAAAGCGAGGGCATAATATTGCATTTTCCATCAACGCTGCTTGTGGTAAGATATACTATCAGGTCATCAGGTTCCTTGATCTTCAGTACATCAACGATTTCTTTTGG
>JALUSH010000149.1 GCA_027016675.1 Thermodesulfovibrio sp. | reverse complement strand
GTCTTGATAGTTGATGATATACCTTCTAACCTCGAACTGATAGAAGTGATAGTTCAATCTGAGGGTTTTACAGTACTGAAGGCCTACCACGGACATAAAGCCATTGAGATATTTGAAGAATTAAATCCAGATATTGCTATAATTGATGTAATGATGCCTGATATGGATGGGTATCAGTTATGTAATACCCTGAAAGAGATCGCGGGAAAACGTTATTTTCCTATAATCATGCTTACTGCACTGAATGATAAAGAAAGCAAGATAAAAGGCATAGAGTGTGGAGCCGATGATTTCATAAGCAAGCCCTTTGAACCCCGAGAATTAATTGCAAAGATGCGCTCTCTTATAAAGCTTAAGGAACTGCACGATGAGCTTGAACACTCTGAAAATATAATATTAACCCTGGCAGTTGCCCTTGAGGCACGTGACCCTTATACACGGGGGCATTCTACAAGGGTAGGAGACCTTTCTCGGGAGTTTGCCGCCTTTCTTGGCCTTGGAGTAAAAGACCAGGAAATGCTTAAAAAGGCAGGGATCCTTCACGATATAGGAAAGATTGGAATGAGTGAGGCTATCTTAAGAAAACCTGCCCCTTTGACTGATGATGAATTCAATCTGATAAAAAAACATCCTATAATTGGAGAACAGATATGTAGCCCCCTTCACTCACTAAGAGATATACTACCGGCCATAAGACATCACCATGAAAGATGGGATGGAAGGGGCTTCCCTGACGGGATTGGAGGGAAAAACATACCCTTATATGCAAGGATACTGTCAATTGTTGACGCCTTCGATGCAATGCTCTCAGAAAGACCTTACAGACAGGGACGTACATATTATGAGGTGCTCTCTTCCATGAGAAGGGAACAACACAATGGCCAGTGGGATCCAGAACTGCTCTCATATTTTATAGAAATGGCCTCTGTGATGGATGAGGGGTTCTTTAGCTTGGAGTCACTTAAAAATATCTATCAGGAGTAATACCCAATGATAAAAGTAGCAATTGCAGGGGGTAATGTAGCAGGAAGCGCTCTCATATCTCTCCTTACGACAGAACCAAATATAAAGGTGGTGGCTCTTTATGAAGAAAAGCCTGACTCTCCAGGTGCACTTATGGCATTAAAAAGGGGTATTCCTGTTTGCAGTAGCATTGAGGAAACGGCTTTGTATAAGCCTGAGATGGTATTTAATGTCACTGACAACAGAGAGATTTCAAAACAGTTTTTAGAAAAGCTTGGCGACAGGGTGGAAATAATAAATTCACCTGTTGCAAAGCTTCTCTGGAGTTTCATTGAAAAACAGAAAAAGGCGCGTGTAGAATCACTTAAGACCATCCAGAATATTAATATACTAAACGATGTGCTCTCTTATGCAGAGTTTAAAGATAAGAAGGATTTCTTTAATCTTGCACTGAAATCAGCCCTTTCGATCGCTGAGGCTCCTGCTGGTAGTCTGGTAGCTTACAGGGACCATTCATTAGAGCTGATAACCCATAGCGGCCTGAGCAGAAGGTTCATAGAAAACACCTCATGGAACATAATCTCTGGCGGTCTTACAGAAAGGCTTATAAAAGAGAGAAAGAGCATCGAGATCAATGATACACTCACCCATGAACTGAATAACCCTGCCCTTTTGATTGAAAATATACGCTCCATTCTTGCAGTACCCCTTATACACAATGATGATGTAAAGGGAATCCTTTTCATAGATGATTTTAAACCAAGAAGGTTTTCTGCACGCCAGAAGTCCTCGGTGCTTCTTCTGTCTAAAATTATAGCACTTGTCCTTGAAGGAATAAGATTATCTGCATCAAGCAATAAAGCCGACATTATGATGGAGGCACTTTTATCTATTTCTTCTGATATCGTGATTATTACAGACCAGGAAGGAATAATCACGGAATGTAGCAAGAACATCTCAAGATTTAAAATAGATTGTAACGATATAGCCGGAAAACCACTTCACACACTCGTTACCCCACAGTCCTACGAGGCAATCAAGAAAAGACTTGATGAGAAATCATCTCTAAAATCAGTTCCTGTAAAGATGAATCCTGAACTCTTTGACAACAGAGATTTTATCCTCAATGGCTGTTTTATTGATGATAAACATGGCATCTTTCTTTTTACAGATATCTCTGAGTTAAATGCCCTCAGGGAAGAGCTTAAAAGCAAGACGAAAGAGCTTAAATCCCTTAATGAGATGCTCGAAAGCAAGGTCTTCGAAAGAACAGAGGCTCTTGAACGGTTAAACAGGGAACTCCAGAGAGCAAACGAGATCAAGGAACGATTTATAGCAAATATGAGTCATGAACTGAGAACCCCTCTGAATTCAATTCTTGGATTCTCAGACGTGCTTCTTGAAGGCACCTTTGGCTCACTTTCCCCAAACCAGGAACGTTATATAAGAAACATAAAGACAGCAGGCAAACATCTTCTGGAGATGATCAATAATGTTCTTGACCTGGCAAAGATAGACTCTGGAAGGATGGAGCTCCAGATTGAAACATTCAGTGTGGAAGATGTTCTGAAAGAGGTGGTATCCACCATGAAGCCCCTTGCTGACAAAAAGTCCATTAATCTGATTCTCTCCCTTGATCCAGAGGCAAAAATACTAACTGCTGACAGGGTTAAGTTCAAACAGATACTGTACAATCTACTGTCTAACGCAATCAAATTCACACCCGAAGGTGGCACTGTGGAGGTCACATCTGAACTTGATACCTCTAAAGAAACCCCAACCCTGAGCTTCTCTGTACGTGATACAGGTGTCGGTATCCCACCTGATGCCCTGGAGAAGATCTTTGATGAGTTTGCGCAGGTGGACTCATCCTTATCAAGGCAGTACGGTGGAGTGGGACTTGGCCTTGCCTTAACAAAGAAGCTTGTTGAACTCCATGGTGGTAAGATAAAGGCCGAAAGCCAGCTTGGTAAGGGAAGCACCTTCACCTTTACACTCCCCTATACCTCACGTGTGGAGATTGTAGAGGAAGAGGATATGTTAGAGGCTGTAACACTTGATTTCCCATGGGCCAATGAAGAAGCACCTCTAATACTTGTGGTGGAGGATGACCCTGCCACCTCTGAGATAGTCACCCTTCATCTTACACAGGCAGGCTATCGTGTTGCCCATGCATTCAATGGAGAAGAGGCAATACAAAAGGCGCGGTCCCTGAAGCCCTTTGCCATAACACTTGACATAATGCTACCACAAAAAGACGGGTGGGAGGTACTGCAGGAACTCAAGACAGACGAGACTACAGCAGATATCCCTGTAATTATACACTCCATTGTCAACAACAGGGAATTAGCCTTTGCCCTTGGTGCAACAGACTACCTGCTCAAGCCCCTTGACAAGGACATCCTGATTCAGACCCTTGAATCATTGAAATACTCAAGGGAAAAGACAGGGCTGCCAGTGACGGTCTTATTAATAGAATCAAACGATCAGGACTCTGAAGAATTGAAGAGCATGCTTGAAGAATTAGGGGCAATAATTTATACTGCTAAGGAGATCAAAAAGGGCTTTGACCTTGCAGTAGCTCTGAGACCAAATCTCATAATGCTTAATATCGAGGATTCTGATACTGATGATTTTGATATTGTAAAGGAACTGAAACTCTCTCCATCCACAAGAGATATCCCCATATTCTTACTCACTTCAAAAGACCTGTCTGTTGAGGAGCGAATGGGACTACTTGGAAAAATTGAACGCATCCTCAAGAAACATACCTTTGATACAAAAGAATTGATTGATCATATAAAGGAACTGGAGATTATATATCCCAAGAGGGCTGGTCTTATTGATGAGCTTACCGGGCTTTTCAGCCACAGGTATTTCAATATAAGGCTGGCACAGGAAGTGGAGCGGGCAAGAAGGTATAAATTGCCGCTGGTACTTGTACTTCTTGATATTGACCACTTTGAAAATTATATCAAGAATGCTGGTGCTCCGAAGGGCAATAATGTGCTCAAGAAGGTCTCTGAACTTCTCAGGAAGAACATAAGAGGTTCAGATGTGATTGTAAGATATGGTGGTGACTCCTTCGCAATACTCCTGCCAAATACACCACTTAATGCAGGTCTTTCCCTGAGCAACAGATTCAATGCGATCATCAAAAACTATCCATTCCCTGAAGAACACCTTCAGCCGAAAGCCTGTATTACTGCCAGCATAGGCATTGCCTTTTATCAGGGACAGACCACAGAGGAGCTAATACTCTGTGCAAAAAAGGCACTATCTTCTGCTAAAAGTAAAGGTGGTGATAGGGTTGAGGTCTTTACCGAAGAGATGGAAGCTTCAAAGCCCGATATTCACTGATACGCTGAATACCCCTATTGGAAGACTCACTTTATGGTTCATAGAAGAAAAAAAGAAACAGTTCCTTATAAGAATTCTTTTCAACATAGTCCTGCCTCCTGATGAAAATCTTATCCCTGTAAGGCATCCCTTTAAACAATCATTCAAAAATCAATTTACTGAGTATCTGCAGGGTAAACGAAAGGTATTTGATATCCCTTATATAATGCTGGGTACAGAGTTTGAAAAAAAGGTATGGGAAATCCTGCTTACCATACCTTATGGCGAAACCAGATCATATCAATGGCTTGCCCGTGAAGTAGGGCTGCATAAGGGGGCCCGGGCAGTTGGTCAGGCATTGAAGAGAAACCCCTTGCCAATTATCATACCCTGTCATAGAATCATTCATGAGGATGGAAGTCTTGGTGGATACTCCTCTGGAGTTGACATCAAAAGACGACTTCTTGATCTGGAGTATTACTATAGTCTTTAAATTCAGAGCCAGCTGTAAAAATAGCAATGAATACCACTACTATAACTTTATCGCTGGATTTGGGTTTAAATTCAACTAATACTATCACGGAGTCCTTTTGCCTCTTCAAATAATTTCTGAAGTCCTGCCCTGTCTTTATTCCTCAGGGCATCTTCTATCTCATTCAATCTATCCCTGTAGACCTCTATCATCTGTAACACATTGTCTTTATTTGAAAGAAGTATGTCTGCCCATAATTCTGGTGAACTGGAGGCAATCCTTGTAGTATCCCTGAATCCACCACCTGAGTATTTAATATAATCTCTATTGGTTCTTGCGATTGTATTCACAAGGGCATAGGATACAACATGGGGCAGGTGACTTGTAAGGGCAAGCACCCTGTCGTGCTCCTGTGGATCCATCAATACCACCCTTGCACCCACTGCCCTCCATAAGGCTGCCACAGTCTCAACAGCATCCTTGTTTGACCTTTCAGTAGGAGTAATAATTGTAAGATTTCCCCTGAAGAGTTCACTATCAGCATAATCAAGCCCGGACCTGTCTGAACCTGCTATGGGATGAGCTCCTACAAAAAATCTCCCCTCAGGTATCAGTTTTTCCATTTCTATCACAAGTTCTCCCTTTACACTGCCCACATCGGTTACTATTGCACCTTCATGTAATCTGTTACCAATATCTTTCATGATTTCCCTGAAGGTTCCAACAGGCGAGGCAAGCACCACAAGTTCTGAAGAATCAACGGCCTGAACACAGGATGTACTGAAGCTATCAATAATTCCCCGTTCCATGGCACTCTGGAGATTTTCTTCAGTCCTTCCTGCACCCACAATCTCTTCCACGATTGCTGCCTTCTTCATTGCCATGGCAAGACTTGCACCAATAAGCCCCACACCTATGATAGTAATCTTTTTAAATCTCAAGCCTGGCATCTGTTTCTCACACCTCTCTGTCAATAGCCTCAGCAATAGGTTTTATCTGATCCATGAGATCCCTAAAAAGTGATGGTTTCAGAGACTGCTCTCCATCAGAGAGTGCCTCTTCAGGGTTTGTGTGCACCTCTATCAGAAGTCCATCAGCACCTGCTGCCACTGCTGCCCTTGCCATAGGTATAACAAGGTTCCATTTACCCACTCCATGGCTTGGATCAACCACTACAGGCAGATGGGTCAGTTCCTTCAGAAGGGGCACTGCAGAGAGATCAAGGGTATTTCTTGTGGCAGTTTCAAAGGTTCTTATCCCTCGTTCACAGAGTATTACATTCTCATTTCCCTTCGATAGTATATATTCAGCTGCCATAAGCCATTCTTTTATGGTTGCTGAAAGGCCTCTCTTAAGAAGTACAGGTTTATTACACTGACCTACCTCCAGGAGGAGTCTGAAATTCTGCATATTCCTGGCACCTATCTGAATAATGTCTGAGTATTCTAAAACTAACTCCATATCCCGAGGGTCCATAATCTCTGTAACCACTGGAAGACCAGTAATCTTTCGTGCCTCTGCAAGTATCTTCAACCCCTCAACACCAAGTCCCTGAAAACTGTAGGGCGATGTGCGGGGCTTAAATGCACCGCCTCTGAGGAAGCTTGCCCCTGCCTCTTTTACCCTCTCTGCAATACTCATTAATATGGTTTTATTCTCCACAGCACAGGGCCCTGCAATAACCACCACTTTCTTGCCACCAATCACTCTGTCCTTTACTTTAATTACAGTCTGCTCCTTCTTGAACTCCCTGCTCGCCAGCTTATAAGGCTTGATTATCCTTGTAACACTTTCAACAGACTCGATAGCCCTTATTGCATTTTCTTCATCCTCGGAAATCCTGGATGTATCTCCAATTACTCCTATAATAGTTCGTTCTGTACCCTTGGAAACATGGGCCTTTAACCCCTTGCTTTCTAATTTTTTCACCACATGCCGGATATCATCCTCAGTGGCTTCTGGTTTAAGGACGATTATATCCATAACAAACTCCTCCTGTGTTATTTAAGGAATTAATTAGTCCGGAACAACAACTTGGTGCTATAGTGTGATTTTCAATTTTCAATCTTCAATTTTCAATTCCTTAGCTCTTCTTCAAGGGTCTTTATGAAGATCCTGTTTTCTTCGGGTAGCCCGATTGTTACCCTTATGGCCTCCCTGCCCATTGGTCTTACAATAACACCCTTTTTCAGAAGACTTCCATAGAGCTCTACAGCATCAGGCTTTTTGAGATCTGTTATATAAACAAAATTAGCCTCTGTGGGAACATATTTGATCCCCAGTCGCTCAAACTCTTTGTATAAGTATTGCTTGCCCTCCTTATTAATCTTCAGTGTTTTCTGTAAATGTTCTTCATCTTTTAGGGCTGCCAGAGCTGCGACCTGTGCGAGGGTATTTGTGTTGAAAGGCTCACGAAGCTTATTCATCTCAGCCACTATCTCTGGTCGAGCAATACCATAGCCAATCCTGAGACCTGCCAGTCCATAGGCCTTTGAAAAGGTTCTTAATATCAGTATCTCTCGTCCCTCTTTGAGATATCTCATTGTATCAGGATAGTCAGGCTCCTCTACATACTCGTAATAGGCCTCATCCACAATAACAAGGATACCCTCTGGAACCCTCTCCATAAAAGCATCAAACTCCTCTTTATAATTAATAGTACCTGTAGGATTGTTCGGGTTTGCAATGAATATTATCCTCGTATCATCAGTTATTGCATCCGCCATGGCTTGAAGGTCGTGGCGATAATCCTTTAAAGGAACCTTTATCGAACGGGCACCAATAGATTGAACCGCCATTGGATAGACAACAAAGGAGGGCTCTGCCATGATGGCGCTGTCTGCTGGGGTCATAAAGGTTCTCACTGCAATATCAAGCAATTCATTGGACCCATTGCCAAGTATCAGGTGGTCTTCTGAAACACCAAGTTTCTCTGTTAATCTCTGTTTTAAATAATATCCTCCTCCATCAGGATAACGGTTCAGTTTTATAAGATGTCCTTTTATTGCCTCCAGAGCCTTCTTTGAAGGGCCAAGGGGATTTTCATTAGAGGCAAGCTTTATTGCCTCCTTTATGCCCAGCTCCCTTTCAAGCTCCTCCACAGGCTTGCCTGGAACATAGGGTCTGATGGACTGGACATATACAGGGGGTTTTATCATAGCTCCTCCACTCCTTTGTTCATTACATCAGACTTTGGATAAGAACCAAGCACCTTAAGAAAGATACAATACTTTTCTATCTCTTTCAATGCCTTCATTACCTTCTTCTCCGCAATATGTCCTTCCAGATCAATAAAGAATATATACTCCCATGCCTTGCGTTTTGAGGGACGCGATTCTATCTTCGTAAGATTAATCTTCTCTTTGTAAAAAGGTGTTAGCACCTCAAAAAGCGCACCAGGTTTATCCTTTATGGATAGCATAATTGAGGTCTTGTCATTGCCCGTGGGTGGTGGAAATTCATGGGAAACAACAAGGAACCTTGTATAGTTGTTTTTATTGTCTTCTATACTTCTTTTTATAAATTTCAGATCATACATCTTTGCTGCCAGATCACTTGCAATAGCAGCACCTTCAGGGTCTTTTGCTGCAAGTTCAGCAGCCCTTGCAGTGCTTGAAGTATCAACTATCTTCACATCTGGCAGATTCCTTTCAAGCCAGCGTCTGCACTGTGCAATTGCCTGTGGATGCGAATAAATCTTTTTCACCATCTTTATATCACCGCTCTTTGAAAGAAGGTTATGAGTAATCTCAAGCATTATTTCTGCTGATACCTTCAAATCCACATCCATGAACATATCAAGGGTATAACTGACCACTCCCTCATTTGAGTTTTCAATCGGCACCACTCCATAATCTGCACGCCCCTCCACCACTGCCTCAAAAACATCCTTAATGCTTTCCACAGGAATAATCCGTGCAAAAGAGCCAAAGTGACGCTGTGCTGCCAGATGGGTAAATGTCGCCAGCGGACCCAGACATGCTACCTTCAGAGGCTCTTCAAGAGACAGTGAAGCAGACATTATCTCCCGGAAAATTATCCTGAGGGCATCATTGGGGAAGGGTCCGGTGTTCAATCTCTTAAGCCGCTCCAATATCTCATGTTCTCTATGAGGCACATAGAACCTCTCCTCAGAGCCCCTTTTGATCTCTGCAATCTTAAGAACCACCCGTGCTCTTCGATTCAGGAGCTTAAGAATCTGCTCATCAATACGGTCGATCTGTTCACGGAATTTTTTCAGTTTCTTGGTTTTATCCTTGGAACGAGACATTGTTGCATCTCCAACATATAAATTTACTGCTAACTCTAACAAATTTATACGTTTTATTTCAACTTTTCAAGAGCTTTCGTAATTTTGCCGATGAATTCCTCTGGTCAGCTTTGAGAATAAGGAAGAACCGTTATGCACTTTATTACTGGACCGGGTTAATTTTTCTGTCTTTTCCCTGCCTCAAGCAGTGCCTCAACAGGCTTGAGCCCATAGGGGCTTCCTTCCTCAATTGCTGTAAGCACAGTGCCACCACCTGTAAAGAAGTAGTAGTTTGCATCATCCATAACCGAGAGATAAAGCCCTGGACAGAGGTTCTTGAACTCCTGCAGGGTATCTCCACCACCATACATCTTCATGGCATTGCTGTTTCTGTCAATGGCATGGTCAAGGGCCTGTGAGCCTGCAATAAAATGAGGGGTATACCCCATAACAGCATTGGTAAATATCGTCTTTGCACTTTCAATTGCGTTTTTAACCGAGGGTTCTTCAAAGGATTGCGGGTCTATGTCAAGGATGTAGTTATAGGCGTCACCCCTTTTGAAATCTCTGATGGAAATGGTTCTGTATCTCCCTTCAATACGTCCTTCCAGTGTGTCAGACTCAACAATATAGGGAAGCTCCACGATCTTTGAGTATTTCTTATCCTTTTCTACAAGCTCTTTTGCAAGGGCTACATCCTCTTCAGACACCCCTTTGATCCTTACATCGTATTTTGCACAGAGAAAGGTGTTATAGATAACCCCACCAAGAATAAGATAATCCACTTTCTCATAAATGGCATTAAGAGGCCCGATCTTTGTATCGTACTTTGCACCTGCTACAACAGCAAGAAAGGGTCTTTCTGGTTCAAGGACTCTGTGGAGGTTTATAATTTCTTCCTGAAGAAGAAAGCCAGCATAGGAAGGCAGGTGTCGGGTAATATCATATGTTGATGCATGGGGCTGCCAGGAACCAAAGGCATCATTGACGTATAAGTCCGCAAGGCCGGCAAGCTGCAGAGTAAATCTTTCTCTCCTTTCATCCTTTGCCTCCTCACCCTGAAACCACCTCGTGTTTGGCAGATAAATGCCACCAATCCTGCGGGCCTTCAGATCCTTGATTGCAAGATTAATGGAGGTGTCTATACCTGCAATACCCTTACCCTTTTCAACAGGAAAGTCTGCAAGATGAATCCTTGTGTGGAGCTTATGCTCAAGGTAACGTACAATGGGTTCAACAGATTCCTCTCTCCGGCATCGAATCTCGCCTGTTTTTTTATCACGGGGACGGCCCACATGGGTCATCATAATGGGTCTCCCTCCTCTTTCCACTATATGAAACAGGGTGCCTATGGTTCTGTCTATCCTGAAGGGGTCTCGAATAATCCCGTCTTTTACAACATTGTGATCGAATCTTATAAGAACCACTTTGCCCTCAAGAGAGGCATCCTGTATAAGAGGAAGATCAGGATGTAAGCCTTGCTCTTCCATAATTACACCTCCAGAATTAATGTTTCACCATTGTGGTGAGTGTTATATACATAATACTTGGATGTAATGAATAACTATCAAACTTCATTGGTATCCAAAATAAATTGATAAGACCTGGACAAGACAGGGTACCGAAGAAAAAATAAAACAGTGAGCAGTAAGCAG
>JALUSH010000148.1 GCA_027016675.1 Thermodesulfovibrio sp. | reverse complement strand
GTTTAGAGAGGACCTTTATTACCGTTTGAATGTTGTCAGATTAGACATACCACCACTTCGAGAAAGAAGGGATGATATACCCCTTTTATGTAAATTTTTTCTGAATAAATACAATAAAAAACTGAACAAAAACATCCGTAAAATATCAGATAATGCCTTCTCCATACTTTATAATTACTCCTGGCCAGGTAATGTCAGAGAACTGGAAAATGCCATTGAGCATTCTGTAATCCTTGACGATGATAATATAATCACAGAAGAAGACCTTCCACACCGTCTGATCCAGAAGATCCCATCAACAAAAGAGGAAGACCTGTCCCTTGAGAGTATTGAAAAGAGACATATAGAGATGGTTCTTGCACTAACAGGAGGGAATAAGAAGGAGGCTTCAAGATTGCTTGGCATTAACCCAGCCACATTATGGAGGAAATTGAAGAGCTACACAACCACTTAAGATTGCAATTTGCAATTTCACTATAGTCATCTCATTGCATATTTAAATCAATCTGATAGTTATCCCTATTAATAATTAAGGGCATGTTTATTGCTTCCTCTATGGTATTATACAAATCTAAATAGAAGGAGGTAAGAGGCGATGGCTTTAATCAATGGACTGGACACAGAAAAGCTTCTCCAGGTAGTTGAACAGGTAAAACAAAACTGGGAAGCAGGTAGAACCGTCTGGAAGGCATCCTCAAAATGGAAAGGTGGCTTTCAGGTTGAAACCTCTTCAAGGGAATTTACCATTAATTTTGATGAACCTGAAATGCTCTGCGGTACCAACACCGCTGCAAACCCTGTTGAGGTAGTACTTCAGGCATATGGTGCATGTCTGACGATTGGGTTTGCAATGAATGCTGCTGTCAGAGGAATAAAGCTTGAGGATATCCAGATTGACCTTGAGGGCGAGATTGATCTTCCGGGCTTTTTAGGATTAGAACCACCTGAATCCCTGAATATGGACAAGCTACCTGGTTACAAATCAATCACTGTAAAGATAAAAATAAAGGGTGATGCAGACGCTGAGACCCTGAAACAACTATATGAGCATGTTATAAGCACCTCCCCTGTGGGCATTACACTCTCAAGGCCTGTTGATATAAAGACAGAAATAGAGGTTCTTTAAATGGAGATGATGTTAGACCAGATCGATGATAGAAGAAAAGAAAGTGAGATATTTGTTGTGCTATGCGCATCAGGATTTAACCATATTACAAGGGCGCGTTCAGCTCTGATGTTTGCCACACTCGCTGCAACTGCAGAATGTAGAACCATCCTTTACGCAGTACAGGAATGTGTTGATATCATGGTCAAAGGAGCCTTAGAGAAGATGGAAAAACCCCTCCCAAACACACCCAGCCTTTCCCAGAGATTGCAGGAGGCCCTTGATGCTGGTGTTGAAATACTTTGTTGCACCCAGACAATGGCAAACAAGGGAATAACCGAGAACGACCTCATAGAAGGTGTGAAGCCTGCTGGAGCAATGACCCTGATAGATCTTGCAACAAAGGCAAGGGGTGTGCTGTCTTTTTAATATGTCTACTGGCAGGGATGCATTCATGCTCCCTTTCTTTGCAGAAGAACTCTGATAAACTTCCCTGCCAGTGGTTCTTCTTTACTCAGGGCCCCGTGTGGGCATACCTCAACACAGCAGTAACATCTGATACATCTTTCATAGTCAAACTCAATAGCACTGGAGGCCTTCTCAATAGCCCTGGCAGGACAGTAGCTCCAGCATTGTCCGCATTGGAGACATTTGTTAACATCAACAAGAGGTCTTTCAATCAGATGCCTCCTCATAAAGGGGTGGAGCACCGATGGGCCGAATATCAATGGCCCTAATTGTGGGAATCTGAAATTTTTTATCCGCTTACTACTCCCCTCTATTTTTACCTTCTCAGACTTATACCCCCTGGTAATGGCCACCTTATTTGTCAATAACCTCTCAGGTGAAACCCCCAGTATCCTGCAGACAGCTATGTCAAGGGCTGTAATGTCATTACTGCCAAGAATCATGTTCAGTTTCACAGGGGTGCCACTCTTACCAGGTCCGTCACCCTCCATTGCAAGCACGCCATCCATTATGGTAAAGAGGGGATTTACCTTTTTAGCTATCAGAAAGAGCAACTCTGCAAAATGTATCCTGTCCACTCCTGTCCTCAGATGCCACTGGGGCTTCCTGAGCCCAACAATACAGCCAAAGAGGTTTTTCACAGAAAGGGTTAAAAGCATCTGGCCATGGGTTTTGAGTTTTGGGAGATTGATAACATGGTCTGCCTCAAGTACATCCCTGGCGATCTCCACCATACCGAAGGGTTCACCAATGTCAGCCTCTGCAGTCTCTTTAAACTCCCTGGCCTCAACATCAAGATGCCTCAACTCATCAAGATAACCTCCCTCCCGCAGGATCTTCTTAAAACCACCTATGGCAGGACTGTCTGATATCTGAACCCTTGCCCCTGCATCAATGAGATACTCTGCTACAACCCTTACAATCACTGGATGGGTAGTTACTGCCTTTTCAGGGGGTGCAACGGTAAGAAGGTTTGGCTTCAATAACACCCTGTCTCCACTTTTGATTCTTTTACTGTCAAGTCTCTCTATAACAGGGAAAAGTCTTCTTTTTAGATTATTGTATTCATAGTCTGTCTCTATTATGATCACCTCTGACATATCTTACTTTTCAGTCTCCCGATCCTGTACTCAAGAAGGATTTCAATAAATTTCTTATTCCTTATGGGCGGCTCACTAAAATAATAGAGATGTCCCCTGCACTTACAATCAGATGAACCAAAGCCTCTTATGGTATCCTGTGCAATCATCCCGATATCTGCTGCCATGAGACATTCAAGCCTCTCAGATGAACGTACTGGCAACACTGTTACAATCTCACAGTGGTTTCTCAGGTAATCTATATGCCAGTAAGCCTTCTTGCGCTTTCTTTTGTGCCTCTCTATTCGTGCCTTTAAAGCCTTCTCAGCAGAGCCAACATAGACATAATACCCCCTTTTAAACATAATATCCCCGAGGGTACCAATCCTTACTGATTTGTCTCTCTTAATAAACAGAACAACCATATATGCACCGCTGTCTATCATCTCTGTTTCAAGAATCTTCCATGGTATCTGAAGAGGCATCACCATACTGTCCAGCTCCAGGTCATTATTCCATCTTAATGACAATGCCTCTATGAAGAGGCTCTCACGGTTTCTGTAGAGTGCCAGAGAAAAATCCATGTCTGTATGGTATTCAGGCAGGAAATACTCTACCTCATCGGTGCTTACAAGGAATAAGACCCCTGCATCCATGCCGGCTCTCTTGACCTCTGAAAGCTCCTGCAGGTGTCTCTGCCCCCTTTTCGTCTCTGCATCAGGAAACATGGCTATACCCTTGTGAAATAATGTACATGACTTCACCTCCAGCAGCAGTCTTTTTTTGTGCCTTCTGAGGAGAAAATCAAACCTGCTTTTACCATGAGAATACTCCCTCCTGTCCACCCTGTATCCCTCAAGGCCTGGTACCCTGTTGTTCTCTATAAGCC
>JALUSH010000147.1 GCA_027016675.1 Thermodesulfovibrio sp. | reverse complement strand
ATGTGTATCAGAGACTGCTTCCATTGTTAATGTTTCTGCCCTTCTTATTGGATCAATACCCAGTTCTTCAAGTATAACCTTAATATCCCTCCTGAGCGGTTTAAGGGCATTCGAGAGTGTCTTTCTACGCTGAGAAAAGGCTGTCCTGATTACCCTGAAAAAGACCTCCTCATCAGACACGAAAACAGGTGGTTTATCACGCCGTTTTAAGTGTATCACCGATGAATCAACCTTTGGTGGTGGTACAAAGACCTTTCTCGATATATAAAACAATATCGCGGGCTCTGTATAGTACTGAACCATCAGGGAAAGGACTCCGTAGTCCTTACCACCAGAGGTGGCAATTATCCTTTCCGCAACCTCTTTCTGCACAGTCAGAGTGGCTGTAACGAGTTTTACATCTTTCTCAAGTATCTTAAAGATTATAGGAGTGGTTATATAATAAGGGATATTTGCCACAACCTTGAAGGGTGACAAATCTTTGAAGGGAAACTTGAGAACATCCTCACAATAAATCTCTATGTTCTTGAATGATGATAGTTTCTTTTTCAACTCCTCACAGAGGTATTGGTCATACTCAATTGCTATGACCCTGTCCACCCTTTTTGCAATTATCTCTGTCATTCTTCCCTTGCCAGGGCCAATCTCTATTACAAGATCGTCCTCTTCAAGGGCTGCTGATGAAACTATCCGTTCAAGTATCTGTGGTTCAAAGAGATAGTGTTGTCCTAGTCTTCTCTTCATTGCTTACTATTTAATTGGTTAAGTTGTCATTAAGCACACATCCTAATAATCCACCAAACAAATAGCAGGATGTTGAAAAAGTCTCCAATTGTGTCACCCTGAATTTATTTCAGGGTCTGAAGGAGGAATTATTTTATATATTCTGATTCAATCATTAGATGTGAAATGTTTTGTTATGGCATCTACCATATCCGCAATAGTTGCCTTCCCAGGCATAATCTTGACCTGCAACCCTCTCTTTTCAATCTCCTTCTTTGTGACAGGTCCTATTGCAACAATGGTTACATCCCTTAAGAGCTCTATCACATCATCCCCAAGCATCTCACAGAGGTTGGTAAATGTGGCACCTGAGGTAAAGGTGGCTATGGTTATTCGCCCTTCCTTGAGAAATCTCTGCAGTCTCTTTGCATGCCTTTCCGGCCTTACTGCCCTGTATGTAACAGGTACGTCTATCATGCCTCCCAGCTGTCTTATCCTCTCAGGAAACACCTCCCTTGCAACATCTGCCCTCGGCAGTAGTATCCTCAGCCCCTTCACAGAATCCATACCCCCAAAGGCGTCTATCAGCCCCTCAGCCCTGAATGATTCCGGAACAAGATCAACCTTTATACCATACTCTCTAACCGAACTGGCTGTACTGGATCCCACTGCACATATCTTTATTCCTTTCAGGTCACGCACATCCCTTTCAAGCTCAAAATAACGCCTGAAAAAGAACCTCACCCCATTTGCACTGGTAAAGACAATCCAGTCGTAGCTGTTGATATTATCTATAGCCCTGTCCAGATCACGGTAACTCTCAGGTGGGACAACCTCAATTGTGGGAAACTCAATAATCTCCGCACCAAGCGACTCCAGAGGTTCATATTCCTCTTTATAGGGTCTTGTTATAAGAATCCGCTGCCCAAAAAGTGGCTTCCTCTCATACCAGTTAAGCTGTGCCCTGAGCCTTACTACATCGCCTATAACAACCACAGCAGGAGGCCTTATCACATGGTTGGCCACTGCTTCAGGCACCTCGCTCAGTGTTGAGACCACAGTCCTCTGGTCTGCCCTCGTTCCCCATCTAATAACAGCAACAGGGGTGTCTGCAGGCTTTCCATACTCAATGAGCCTCTGGGTAACCTGCCCTATATTCTTTACTGCCATGAGAAAGACAATAGTGCCTTTCTGGGCTGCAAGAAACCTCCAGTCAATACTGCTTTCCTCTTTTGTTGATGCCTCATTGCCAGGAAGCACCACGAAAGACGAGGCATACTCTCTGTGTGTAAGAGGAATTCCTGCATAGGCAGGAACCGCTATCGCAGAGCTGATTCCAGGCACAACCTCAAACTCAATCCCCTCTCTGGCAAGAACCTGGGCCTCCTCTCCACCACGACCAAATACAAAAGGATCTCCTCCTTTGAGTCTGCACACTATCTTTCCCTCAAGTGCCTTCTCCACCAGTGTATTATTAATCTCATCCTGTGTCATCTCATGATGCCCACCACGTTTACCTGCATATACAAATTCGGCTTCTTTCTTTATATAGTTCAATATCTGGGCATTCAGATGGAAATCATACACCACCACATCAGCCTTCTGAAGACATCTGAGCCCCCTCACGGTGAGCAGCCCTATATCCCCCGGGCCGGCACCTACAAGATATACCTTTCCTCTCCTTCTGTTTACTTTCATTTGAGCAATAGATTATAACATAATTGAATTTGACAAAACCAAACAGAATTTATTATTATTTCTTTCACTGTAATTAAATATCTTTTCACAGGAAGGTGAGGACTTATGACCAGGTTTTCAAAGAAAGACGAAATTGAAAGGAACTGGTATATTGTAGATGCCTCAGATAAGGTATTGGGAAGGCTTGCTTCAAGGATAGCAACCTACTTGAGAGGCAAACATAAACCCCAGTTTACACCAAATGTTGATACAGGCGATTTCATTGTAGTTGTCAATGCAGAGAAGATTCGCCTTACAGGCAACAAGCTGGAACAAAAGGTGTATTATCACCATACAGGTTATCCTGGCGGAATCAAGGCAGAAACAGCAAAATCGCGGATCAAGCGCAAGCCTGAGCAGATGATCATCGATGCCGTATGGGGTATGCTTCCCAAGAACAGACTGGGCAGAAAGATGATCAAGAAATTGAAAGTCTACAGAGGGGCAGAACATCCCCACCATGCTCAGAAACCAGAACCTTTAAATATATAAGGAGATAGTGGCAATGGGTGATATAATTTTCCAGGCAACAGGACGGAGAAAGACATCAGTAGCAAGGGTGATAATGAAACCTGGTTCAGGACATATCGAGGTAAACAAGAAACCTTTAGAGCAATACTTCCCCAGAGAGACATTACAGATGATCGTACGGCAGCCCCTGGAACTGGTGGGCATGCATAACAAGTTTGATATAAAAGTAAATGTAAGTGGTGGTGGCCTCTCTGGGCAGGCAGGCGCTGTAAGGCATGCCATCTCCCGTGCCCTTCTGCTTGTTGATTCAGACCTCAGGTCTAAATTAAAGAAAGAGGGGCTACTCACAAGAGACCCAAGGATGAAGGAGAGAAAGAAATACGGTCTTGCTGGTGCAAGAAAGAGATTCCAGTACTCAAAGAGATAATCATCTATAATTATATATGAATCATATTAAATGCCCGATTGGTGATCGGGCATTTGATTTTTTACAGTGAAATTCCCCCGACAGGAGTCGGGGGCTTCTTGTTATCCAAGCTCTAAACCTAATTGACCCTTATCATCTTTCTCCTGATGTTCTACATATTGCAAAATAGCCCTTTCATTTAGCCCAACCGT
>JALUSH010000146.1 GCA_027016675.1 Thermodesulfovibrio sp. | reverse complement strand
GGAGAAAAGTATTGCTTGATTTTGGAGCAACCCTGCTCTCTATTGTTTTTTAAAATGGTCATTTCCTAACCATTATAAGGCCTCCTGTTGTCAAGAGAAAAAACATTCCCGAGGGAGATATTATAAAATAATTTCCTTGATGTTCAGTAAAGATTCTTTCAGATTCTGAATTAATGGATTTTGGTGTTAAAACCTCTTACTGCACTGCGGTATAATTAAAGAGACTTTAATTAGTATCAAACTCCTTCCTGTAGACGGCTAATTGCCGCCGCAGAAATGAGCGTGTATAAAAAATAACCATCCTTAAAATTTCATAAGTCTGAACTCCTATGAGAGATTCTGGGTAGGTATTACAGTTCTGTTACAAATGGTAATGTTGGATTTGACGAAATCCCTGCAAATCCTTTAAAATCAACTAAGCGCCCATAGCTCAACTGGATAGAGCGGCGGACTACGAATCCGTAGGTTGGGGGTTCGAATCCTCCTGGGCGCGCCAGAGAAAATGTTTTTTTCTTTTACCCTGCCTGTTTTTTTTGTTATAATACAGACCTGATAAATTAGGAATGACAAGAGCCAATCCATGAAAAAACCCTGGGCAGGTAGATTTAAGGAAAGCACAGCGTCATCAGTGGAGGAGTTTACAGAATCCATATCCTTTGACTGGAGGCTATGGTCCTATGATATTGAAGGCAGTATTGCCCACACCAGGATGCTTGCTCATCAGGGCATCCTGAAGAAAAACGAGGCAAATGAGATAATCGCTGGATTAAAGGAGATCTACAAAGAAATACAGGAGGGAAGATTCCAGTGGAGAAGGGAACTGGAAGATGTGCATATGAATATAGAGAGTGCCCTGATAAAGAAGATAGGGCCTCTGGGTGGAAAGCTTCACACAGCACGTTCAAGAAATGACCAGATTGCCCTTGATCTGAGGCTGTACTTACGGGATGCTACAAAGGGTATAATCAAAGATATAATAAGATTCCAGAAGAAACTCCTTTCTGTGGCTGAAAAAGAGTCAGGCACCATAATGCCAGGGTATACCCATTTACAGAGAGCACAGCCTGTTGTCCTTGGCCACCATATACTTGCCTACATTGAAATGCTTCAACGTGACAAAGAGCGGTATGAGGACGCCCTGAAAAGGATCGATACAATGCCTCTTGGTGCATGTGCCCTTGCTGGCACCACCCTTCCAACAGACAGGACATATCTTGCCAGGATTCTAAAATTCAAGAGAGTTGCTGAAAACAGTATGGATGCAGTATCAGACAGGGATTTTATAATGGAGTTTCTTTCTGCATCTGCTATAATGATGACACATCTCAGCAGAATGGCTGAAGAGTTGATTCTCTGGGCGACTGAGGAGTTTTCCTTTATTGAGCTCCCTGATGCATACACAACAGGCTCGAGCATTATGCCCCAGAAGAAGAATCCGGATGTGTTGGAGCTAATCAGAGGTAAAACAGGCAGGGTCTATGGTTCTTTGATGAGCCTGCTGACCACTATGAAGGCATTGCCCCTTGCTTACAACAGGGATATGCAGGAGGATAAGATACCTCTTTTTGATACAGTAGATACCATAAAGGCTGTATTATCAATACTCATAGAGATGTTTCCCAGAATAAGGTTTAACAGAAAGGTGATGAAAGAGACCTCTACAGAGGGATATACCCTTGCCACTGATGTTGCTGAATACCTTGTTATGAAAGGTGTTCCCTTCAGGCATGCCCATGAGATTACGGGTCAGATTGTAAGGTATGCCATAGAAAGGGGGCTGACACTGGAAGAATTATCTCTTGATGAATTGAAGGGATTCTCTCCTTTGATTGAAAGTGATATAAGGGATGTACTGAATGTGGAAAACGCAGTGAAGAGAAGAAGATCAAGGGGTGCCACATCACCTGCAGAGATAAAGAAACAGATTCAGAGATTTAAAAGGATATTATGATGCTGAGATTTATTGTATTGACCTGTTTCATAGCACTGTTGTTTTCTTATGGATGCGGAAAAAAAGGCCCGCCAACCTTGAAGGATTATTATGAAACCAATCATGCTTCTAAAAATGTACAGACTCACAGTGAAGAGGGAAAATGAAGGCATTAAAACGTTCCATTAGTAAAACCCTGGATGAATCAATAAAGATAAAGAAGGATTTCTTTACAAAAAATGCTGACAGGATTATTGAAATCTCCCGTCTCATTGCAGACGCATTTAATGAGGGCAAGAAACTCCTGTTGTTTGGCAACGGAGGCTCGGCAACAGATGCATCACATATTGCTGCTGAATTCATAAATCGGTTCAAACTGGAGAGGCCGGGGTTGCCTGCCATTGCATTAAACACTGATATGGCGGTGATAACCTCTATCGCAAATGATTATGATTATTCAGAGGTCTTTGCACGTCAGATAAAGAGCCTTGGCCAGCAGGGGGATATCACAATAGCCATAAGCACAAGTGGTGCTTCCAGAAATATTCTAAAGGCCCTTGATGTTTCAAAGAAGCGGGGATTGATTTCTATTGGCTTTACAGGCCTGAAGGGTGAGAAGATGGTATCAAAGTGTAATTATTCCTTCGTGGTTCCCTCAACAAATACACCACGTATACAGGAATGCCATATCATGCTTGGTCATATAATCTGTGATATGGTAGAAGAGATACTATTTGCCCTGCCTGGAAGATGAGGCCTCTGAGGGTTATCGGCATAGACCCTGGCAGCTTTTCCTGTGGCTACGGGGTGGTGGAACTTGATGACAATAAAAAGATTCATCATTTATGTTCTGGTGTGCTGAAGGCCGGGAAGGATACCACCCTTTACAGGAGATTGGGTACACTCTACAGGGGGCTGACCGAGATAATCAGTATATACAGACCTCATGAGGCTGCAATAGAGAAGGTCTTTTTTGCCAAGAGTGTTAAAGCAGCTTTAAGCCTTGGTCATGCCCGTGGCATAGCACTGCTGGCAGTGGCAGAAGCAGATTTGATCCTCTTTGAATACTCTCCAAATGAAGTGAAGAAGGCTGTTGTAGGCTATGGAAAGGCAGATAAAGCACAGGTGCAGAACATGATAAGGGCATTGCTATCTTTAAAGGAACTCCCTTCGTCAGATAGTGCAGATGCCCTTGCAGTTGCACTATGTCATATTAATACCATGCGTATCAGGTAAGAGATCTTTAAATAGCCTTCTTTATAGCCGTCTCAAATGATTCTGGTTTGAATCCAAAGTGTTTTTCCATTGAGTCAATGTCAGTGATATTGTTTTTCTGAAGTAAATTAAGCTGTTCTGCACTTACAGGGGGAATCTTCACACCAAGCTTTCTGAACAGATAGGTAAGAGGTATCCCTGCCTTTACTATACCCACTGGAATGTGTACAAGTGGTTTCTTGATACCCATCTCTTTCATGATGATCTGAAGTATTTCGTTATAGGTGAGATGTTCAGGCCCACCAAACTCGTATATTGTGCCTGAAGAAGAGGAGTTCTTTAATGTTTTCATGAAGGCCCGTACCCAGTCGTCAATGGAAAGAGGCTGAAACTTTGCATTACCTGAGCCAGGTACTGGAACTACAGGGCTTAATCTCAGGAGCTCTTTTATGTTTTCCGTGAATCCATCACCAGGGCCTATTATCAGTGAAGGACGGAATATCCAGAAATTCAAACCTGATATCTTTAATAATTCCTCTGCCTCTGCCTTTGTCTTTAAATACTTGAAGGGTGACTCAAGATCGGCACCAAGTGCTGACTGATAAAAGAAGTTCTTTACCCCAGCAGATAATGCTTCATTAATCAGATTTTCAGTTCCTTCTACATGAACTCTGTTGAAGGTGATACCAGAGCCTTCCTGGATTATACCTACAAGGTGAACAACCAGTTCTATACCCTTGAGCTTACCTGTAAGGGATTCCCTGTCAGTTATATCACCTATTACAGCATCAAAACCAAGAGACTGAACAGCCTTTGCCTTTTCTTCTGTCCTTACAAGGCATCTTGCCTCTACAGCATCTTTTTGCAATGCCTTTAATAGATGAGAGCCTACGAATCCTGTTGCTCCTGTTATAAAAAGCATAAGAAACTACCCCCAGATAAGTTTTCCCCTCCTGTTTGCCCAGCAGCTTATGGATACATCTACAAGGAATGTATCGTGATGGCGATGGGCAAAATCAATACTTACGTTTATGGCAGTTGTTTTTCCACCCTCTCCCAAGGGACCTATTCCAAGGGCATTGATCTCCTCAAAAAGTTCCATCTCAAGTTGTGCTATTGTTCGGTGAGGATGTATTTCATAGCAGCGTCTAAATAGCTGTTTGGTAGAAAGCACAACCACCTGATCCCTGCTTGCGCCGATCCCCACACCAATACTGTAGGGTGGACAACCCTTTCCACCTGCTTTTTTGACTGCATCCAGGACAGCCTTTTTGACACCTTCAAGATTTCTTTCCGCACCAATATCAGCATCAGGGAGTCTATAGGTTTGACTTAATTCTTCACATTCATATCCCTTGAACAAAAGGTCTACAGTAAGGAGGTTGTTTTCACTTTCCTCAATATATACAACAGGAAAGTATCTGCCTGTATTGTCGCCAGAATTCTCGTTTGTGATAATATCAACGGCGTTTGCCTTTAGAGGAATGGATTTGGTAGCTTCCCTGGTTGCTTCAAGGATTATTTCCTTTACCTTTTTTTGATCAATGGACTGGGGGATCTTTACAACAAATGTGGGAATTCCTGTATCCTGACACACAGGCCCCATCTCTTTTCTTGACCTTTTAATATCAGTCAATATGCTTCTGAGGATTTCTTTCCCTTTCCCTTCAGGTTCTGTTTCATAGGCACCTTCAATGGCCTCTTCCACATCAGGAGGAATCGAAGTGGCTACTTTTTTGTAAAGCTCCACAATACCGTGTTTAAGTTTCAACATAAAGCCTCCCTTATCCTACCATCATCTTCAGGTTTTTCAACTCATTGATGTGCTTGGCCTCCTGCTCTTTCATATGCTGAAAGACAACTTTTGCATTGTTATCTGTAGCCTTTTGTGAGAATTCCCTGTAGAGATTAAATGCCTTGCCTTCGATCTCAAGTGCAAGCCTTATTGACTCGGTGTCATCAATGAAGTCTCTTTTCTCAAAGAGTTCCTTTGCTGTCTTGATTGATATGCCTGATTCGATTTCATAGGCAGGTAGTTTTTCAAGATACTCCTCATAGGTGATCATATCCCTATCATCTGACAGTGCCTGATACAAATACAGCAGATAGTGCATATGGCTGTCTTCCCAGTCTCGCAGTTTTTCAAAGCTCTCTCGTGTCTTATCAGAGAGTGCCTTATGAGATGCATAGTCATAAAATTCCTTTGTGCCCTTTTCCATGGAGAGTGCCTCAGAAAGGGCCTCTAACAATGATTCCTTGCCTATTAACATATTACCCTCCAGAGCGGCCTGAGAGAAGACACTTTGTCTCTCAGGGCCTTTGTTGTGTGATTATTTCAGAATTCATAAACCTACTATTTAATAAAATCAAGAATATCCTCTCGCCATAAAAAACTGATACAAACAAAGCCTTCTATATCTACATCATAGGTTTTTTTGCGTAAAATGTCAAGGAGTTATCTCTTTAGAAAGTATAAATAATGTCCTTTTGCTATTTGCAGGGGAAGTGTTTATTTATTCAGGGGATATGATGTGTCTTCATAATTTGTTCATATTTTTTTACTAAGATTTAGTTGTGAAAAGGGCAGGACAATATTTTTGATGAAAGGAAGATATTGCTTGAAAGGCAGGTTGATTGCCGTAAAAGTGATCTTTTTTGTGATTTTCTTTTCAGGTATTGCGTATGCCTGTGGAGGGATAGATCTTATTATCAATGATAATCCTGAAAGGTTAGCTGATAGAGTAGTTCCAGGCAAAAAGGGTACAGCCTATTTTACAGATACGGGGCAACTCGTTATTCCTACCTCTGATATAAAAGTATCTCCTCAAACAGCAAGGATGATGGTTGAAAGGTTTGTAAGAGAACGGATTCCCGCTTTTAAAAGCAAGTTCCGTTTCAGAAAACTTGAGTATGTTCACGGAAGGATTATCTATCAATTTGAATCACTGGACAGACTCCGTAACTATAATGGCAAGTATCATCTTGGGCCTGTGAATTTTATTGTTGATCACTTAATACTTGATGTGGATGCTAAAACAGGTGAGATATTTCTTGCGAATGGTTGCGGTGCAGCACCAGGACAATTGCTTGCAAGATACAATCCTTCTGATTTCAGTGTTGCAGGCTCGTCAGGGTCTGATCTATTCATCTCAAACAATACAAACTTTATTGCAAGAAAAACCGGAAATGCAGTAAAGATCGATGGGATCATAGATGAGAAAGAATGGAAAGAGACAGGTCATAGATATTTTTATATAGGACAGTACAGGCCCCATAAGCCTTCAGAAGCTCACAAAAAGCCCTTCTACCATGTGGAGGTGTGGTCGCAGATTGATGAAAGAAACATATACTTTGCTGTAAAAACAGACTCGCCTTACTGGATTGGACTTCTGTTCAAGGATAATCCAAACCTTGGTATGCTCTGGTCATACAAGGATGCAAAGGTGATGAAGTCTAATGGAGAGATTACAGACAGACATTTCATGCAGAGAAAGGACAAGACCTATTTTCTTGAGAAAGATAAGAAGGACGATATAATAGCTGCCTCCTCCAGACAGGACAATCTCTACACATATGAGTTTGCCTTCCCATTGCGCACTGGTGACAGGGATGATATAGATTTTCAGGAGGGCAGGGCCTATAATATGCTTGTCCTTGTGGGTAATACCCTTGAACATTATGGAATCTTTACCCTTGATGATGCCCATAAAAATCATGATCACTCAAAGAATAACAAGGAACATGCTGATGTATGGGCAAGTGCTGAAACCACTCTCAGGATTGCGTCGGCACCAAAAACAGACATATTTGGCAGAACTGTGTCACCAGTCTTTGCCAGTTATGTTTCTGGATTTGATCCTTCCCGCAATGATACCCACTTTCATTATGCCCAGCGTACAGTAAAAGATATTAAGAATCGCTCTGTACTTACTCAGTATATAAACCTTTTTACAATACTGATAGGGCTGTTTGGCATGGCATTCATGTTTGTCCGTATGAATGGAGACAAAGTTACTGATATAGCCAGCCCTGTAGAGATAGATCTTTTCAGGTTCAAGAGCCTGAGAAGATTTTTGATATCTCCCTATTACAGGATGATTTTTACAATACCAGTATTTCTGGTATTTATCGTAATTGTAGTTGCAGGAATACTTGATGTCCAGGATGGAAGGAGAAACATTGCCACTGTTTATACATGGACATTGTGGTGGAGCCTGATAATCTTCAGTTTTATCTTTGTGGGACGGTTGTGGTGTATGATATGTCCCTTTGCCTTTGCAGGAGATATTGCTCAGAGACTGATCTCCTTTAAAAAGACACTCCCCAGATGGCTTCAGAACATGGGATTCCAGATACTGGCCTTTGTGGCCCTGACCTTTGCATACGCCCATTTTTCACTTTACAATAAACCCTTTGCCACATCACTTCTGATCATAGGGATTTTGATTGCTGCTGTGCTGACAAGTGTAATTTATAAGAGAAGAACCTTCTGTAGATATCTCTGTCCGATTGGAGCTGTAATCGGTCTGTACAGCCTTGTATCTCCTTTCAGGGTACAACCTTCCAGAGATAGGGTTTGTATTAATCATAGGGAAAAAACCTGTTCCAGAGAGTGTCCAATGTTGGAAGACCCCTACAATATGGATAGTAATCTGTATTGCAATTACTGCATGAAATGTATACCTGCATGTCCAAGTGGTAATCTAAGACTCAAGTTAAGGGGGATGGGCAGGGATATTTATGAGGGGTTGAGGAGGTCATCTATTGAAGCCATTGCATCGCTACTGCTTTTTGGAATAGTACTTTATGAAACACTGGCAATGACCTCTTCACTGTCTGCGATTCAGAAGCTTGTCAGTAGTATCACTGCAGCTCCCCAGGGTATTGTATCAGGAATAACATACCTTGTTGTTATTTCACTACCAGCAGTGGTGTTTCTTTTTGCCTGCTATGGACTTTCAAAATGGATGGACAGAGACGAACTCACTCCAGGGGTTCTGTTAAAAAACTTTGCTTTTACCTTTATTCCCCTTGGCATAGGGCTACACCTTGCCCATAATCTGCGTCATCTTTTTGTGGAAGGTCCCGTTGCAGTTCCCGCTACTGTAAGGCTTCTTCAGAAAGCAGGTGTTTTTGATACGGGCTTCATGAATTGGAATCCATTGCCATTACTTGGTGGTTCACTGATGTTTTTCCTGCAGATAGTAACGGTAATTACAGGGTTTGTCTTTACGCTGTATCTACTCTGTAGGGTAATGAAAAGGCTTCATATTTCGACCCAGGGGCTTCTCAAGACCGTCTTTGTAATGACACTTTATGCTGTGATGACGGTTTCAATCACATTTTATATGATAGGGCTTCCAATGAATGGAAGACATGTACATTGATTGAAAAGTTCTTTAGTATCGTATCCTGAAAATTCAGGTATGCTAAAATAAAAGATATCGACAAAGAGGAGGTAGGAATGAAGAAGGTTTTTTTATACGTGATTATGCTTTTCATGATAGGGTTACCCCTTATAGTAAATGCTCATATCCGTATGTTGCAGAGTAGTCCTGAACCTGACTCAGTATTAAACACATCACCTGGAAAGGTCTCCATAACATTCCTTGGTTCTGTGGAGCCAGCATTTTCTAAGATCGAGGTGTATGATGAAAAGGGGAACAGGGTTTCTAAGAAGACAACATTTAGTGATAATGATACCACAATGGAAGTGGAATTAGAAAAGAACCTCCCCCCTGGTGTTTATACAGTAAAATGGAAATGTGTAAGCATTGATGGGCACAAACAAAACAAGGAGTTCAGGTTTACAATCAAATAGGCATGACATTTCCCTTCATATCAATGATTGCAGCATACTGGTTCTTCCTCACAGGTGTGGTTTTTCTTGCAGGTGCCTTTATATCAAAGACAGTGGTTACGGCTCCTTCAGGAGCAGATATATGTATGGTCGAGGGAAAGGATAGGTGCTTTGGTGAGGTATCATCTGTCTACATATTTATCTCAACACTTCTAACATACCTTGCCAATTTTGTACACCTTGTATTTCATGTATCCTACATGACAGAAACACCCTTTAGTGAGACCTTTTCTGTGATTCCCATCTTTTTAACCAAAACAAAGTATGGTAATCTTGTGATATTAAGGACTATAATTCTGTCGTTGCTGCTCTTTATTACATTTATCATTATAAGGAGACCAGGAAGGTGGAGTATTCTTTTAGGGGTAATACTTTCTGTTTTTCTACTGGCAAGTCTCAGCATGTCAAGCCATCAGGCACAGAAGGGATACCTGACACTTCCCTTTCTTTTTGA
The DNA here is from genome assembly GCA_027016675.1 of Thermodesulfovibrio sp. Taxonomy (GTDB): domain Bacteria; phylum Nitrospirota; class Thermodesulfovibrionia; order Thermodesulfovibrionales; family JdFR-85; genus JAADHP01. The sequence continues at coordinate 1,278 of JALUSH010000146.1, read as the reverse complement.
TGTAGTACATGTAGTTTCCATTTCTTTGTGGATTGGAGGGATATTCTTCATCAGGTTCTGTTATGGTTTTTTCCTGAGGGACAGAGGCAGGGATCTGTGGGAAATATTCCTGAGTATGTTGAAGAGATTTTCGAATCTTGCCACCTGTTCAGTATATCTTGCAGGTTTAACAGGTATTGCTCTTGCTTTTATAAGGATCAAAGGATTTTCCATACTGGTTGATACAGCCTATGGGAAGACCTTTATTGTAAAGGCTGTTATTGTCTCTATGATATTTGTGATAGGGGGGATAAACAAGTTTTTTATCATACCTGCCCTGGGTAAAAAGGACGAGGCAGATTGGAACAGTCTGTTAAAGGTGAAAGAGAATCTTTACCGGTTTATTACCATTGAGGCAATCCTGGGAATGATAGCCTTGCTAATCACATCCCTTCTAACTCATCTGTCACCTGAGGGGTAAGGAGTCTTTTATATTCGCCATAGGGAAGTTTCGATTCCCAGTGTCCTGTAAACTTTCCAATGCCTATGAAAAGATAAAATACAATAAGTATTGATATGATATAAAAGACTGGTTTCACAACTATTCGGGATCTGTTTGTTCGCATTGTAACCCCGAGGGCGCCTTCCGTAGGGCAATGACTCACACAGGTGAGACAACCATAACACTCAGGTGATGAGATTGTAGTCTTTTTCTCCACATCAATAAGGGATGGACAGTTTTCTGAACACCTTCTGCAATGCAGGCAATTTTCCTCATTTCTCTTGATCTTCAGAGGGCTCAGTATGCTCACCAGGCCCAGCAGTGCTCCGTAAGGACAGAGGTATCTACACCAGAAATTCTTGTAAAGCAGACTCAGTAAAACTATTACGGCAAGCACCACCAAAGTGGTTCTGGACATCTCGGTGAAGAACTGCATGGTTTTTACATCTACTATCTTATAGTAATCAGTAATAAAAAAGAGAATCATCATATTCGGTGTCATGGCAATACCAATGAGGATCAGGAAGATGGCCATTATCAGGTACTTAATTGCCCTTAGGGGAATATCTATCTCTTTTTTGATTGTAAAATTCCTGCCAAATAACTTCCTGCCAGCCATCCATAGATATTGTGAAATAGTACCTACAGGACAGACCCAGCCACAAAATCCCTTTTTCATGAACAACGAAATCACTACTATAGCAACAAAGAGGATCATTGCTGCAGGGTGTATGGGTTCGATAATACCCGTAAAGACAAAGTACTTCAGAGACATAAACCCTGCTATCGGAAGAAAA
>JALUSH010000145.1 GCA_027016675.1 Thermodesulfovibrio sp. | reverse complement strand
ATACCTGAGTCTCCTTCCGAAGTTTTTTCTTAATAATTCTGTTATCCTTTCAATGGATTTCTGCTCTGTCTTTAACATGTCTTGGTTTTTATAAATTCTTCTGGTAACCAGAAGGCACTATCTCGCTTCATCTACCGATGAAGAGTAGTCTTTCATATCATTATGATAGCAAAAGGTCTGGAAGTTGTCAAACTAAGAGGAATATCTCAGTGCCCAGACAACAGCAAGCCAGAACATAACGGTAAAGGCCAGTGGCCTGTCCTTGAGCATCGCCTCGGTGGCATCTCCAAGCCCCTTCTCCGAGACCATGAGATATCTGAACAGACCGAATGTCACCACTGGGAGGGTATATACAAGACCGCTTGACTGCTCTATTGTATACAGGGCATAAGATATCAGCGAGGCAGAGGAGGAGATGATCAGCATGCTTTTCAGTAACCCCTTTGAGTAGTAGAAAAGGCTTTCCCTGTGAAGAGAGGCGTTCTCCTTCAGTTCCTCGGTTTCGGATAATCTCTTTCCCGATGCAAGCACCAGCGAGATCATGAACATCGTTGAAAACAGCCAGGGCGAGACCCTTACATTGAAGGCATCCCCACCTGCAAGGACCCTTATAACAAATCCTGCGGCAATACAGAATATATCAAGTATGGCAATGTTCTTGAATTTGATGCTGTAGGCTATCTGGATCAGCAGATAAAGGACTATATAGAGAAAATACCTCCTCTCTATCAAAAAGGAAAGGTACAGGGATGGAACCAGCAGCAATAGCATGAATATTATCGCCTTTTGTGGACTTATAACCCCTGAAGCAAGAGGACGATGTCTCTTTTTGGGATGGTGACGGTCCTTGTCCCTGTCAACAATATCATTAACTATATATAGTGAGCTTGCAGAAAGAGAAAATGATAAGAAGGTTGGAAAGGCAAGAAGCAGCACATCTTCTCTTAAAAGGACCCCACCAAAGAAAGGCGCTGCAAAAAGAAATAGATTTTTCAGCCAGTGGTGAGGACGGAGTAATTTGATATATGCTGTAACCATTAATATTTATCCCTCACTTATAACCTCTTTAAATAATTCTTCAAGCCCTTTGCGCTGTGGTTCTATAAGGTTTATATCCGTATCTCTGTCATCCCTTACAATACCCATCAGTTCAGTTAGCTTCTCTTTACTCACAGTGTACCTGAGTCTGCCCGTCTCAGTAGCACCAAACTGCTTTAATCTCTCCTTTATTCCTTCGGAAATCTTATTAAAGATTATAGAGTAACCTGTTATACCCTTTGTCATCAGATCATCGATATTTATTATACGTCTCAAATGACCATTTACAATAATACCCACTCTGTCACAGAGCACCTCAATATCATTCAGTATATGGGTACTCATGAATATGGTCTTCCCCCTATCTTTGAGCTTCAGGATAAGCTCCTTCACAAGGATCCTTCCCAGGGGATCAAGCCCACTCATGGGTTCATCAAGTATCAGTATGTCAGGGTCATGGATGAGAGCCTGAGCAAGCCCTATCCGCTGTACCATGCCCTTGGAGTAGCTTCTTATTGGTCTTTTCCTTGCCTCGTGCAGATCAAGTGTCCTGAGTAATTCCTCTGCCCTGGCCTGTAATTCTTTGGAGGACATTCCAAAATTCCTGCCTACAAAATAGAGCAACTCTTCCCCTGTGAGATAATCATAAAATGATGGATTCTCAGGTAGATATCCCACGAATTTTTTGTATCTAATATCCTTCCCCTCTATGCCATTTATAACGAATCTACCTGATGTGGGAAATATCAGCCCCATAAGCAGTTTTATTGTAGTGCTTTTACCGGCGCCATTGGGGCCAAGGAAACCGAATACCTCCCCCTTCTGCACCTCAAGGTTCAGGTCTTTCAGGGCATCCACCCTTCTACCCTTTTTGCCACGATAGGTCTTACCGAGATTTTCTGTCTTTATTATTGCTGTCATTCTTCCTCTGAAAGGCAAACTTGCTTGTTGAACGCACCCTGCCATGCTTATCTATATAAAACCGTCCACCGTAGGGGTCTTCGGGAATATTCTCCAGAATCCCTGTCCTTATCAGTTCCTTAATATCATCAGGTTTTCTGCCATATCTGAGTTCAAACTCTGAGATTGCCTTCTCTATGATTGAAACACCCTCCAGCGCCTTCAATCTCACTAAAAGACTCCTCCTCAGGCTCTCTTTTTTTATATCCCTTATCATGGTCTTTAAAAAACCAATGGCAACATCGGTCCTCTGAGCCTCGTACATCATCCTTGAGGCGAGGCTTGCAAAGAAGGGGCTTTTGGTCATCTCTGCAACCATTTTAAGATATTTAGAAGCAGTCTCATAATCCTTCAAGAAATAGAAATAATTGAAACCCATAAAAAAGGGTATGTAATGGTCCCAGTTCCTGTATTTAAGCCCTCTTTCGAGTATCCTGTTTACCTCTCTAATTCTTCCTATGCCCCAGGTAAAGACAGCCTCGGTAAAATAATAAATATCAATATTATAGGGGTCAAGAAGGCTGGCTGCATCTAAAAACCTGTACATATTGTAATATTCAATGTTTCTCCCTGTAGCGCCAAGGTTCGGATCAATCTTCCCTCCATAATAGGTCATTGCCTTGAAAAAAAGCCAGTCTCCCAATAGTGCTTTATGATCAAGGGCTACTGCCTTTAAGGCCTTTCCTGAGGGGATATAGCCCAACTTCTCTTCTACTGATCTAAGGGCAAGGTATTTTGATGTACTCTTCTGGACAGGAATAAGCAAAATAACTGATATTATTATAATTATAAAAGGCATAGCCTTTTTCATAGCATTTCTCTCTTCCTGAATATTATTATTGAAAGGGAAAGTGTTATTGCTATATAAAGTAACGCATAAAGAATTGCAACAAGAGTTTGTTCATAAGAGATGGGAAGATTATATATTGCAGAAAACTTATAATCGTAGAGGGTAAAATTTGGAAATATATAATAGGCAAACTTTGAGACAAGCACTGTTATGTATGGAAGTTTTTCACCATAGGCACTCTGGATATAATCATAAATGGATTGACTCACATTACCTACAATATAAATTCCAATTGTCCCAAAAAGTGGAAGGAACATATTCGTGGAAAAACTGCTAAATAGTATTACAAAGGCGCCTATCACAAGGGTCTTGATTAGCTCCATCAAGATTGCCACAAGATAATTACTCCACTGTATAGGCATATCGGCTGAGTATAGCCTGTCTGCAATAATTAATGTTAATGTTGAAAAAGCTGCAAGGAATATCGTGGACAAGATAATAATTATGGAAAGTCCCATAAATTTCCCGAGCATGTAAGCATCTCTTGATATAGGCTGGCTAAGTGTGAAGTGTGTGATTCGGTTTTCTATATCCCTATAAATCAACTGCACACCAAGAAAGAGCGTGAGAACAAGGAGGACAAAAGATATAAGTGACAAAGACAGAGATGTAGCCACCTCTCTAATCTGTCGCATTGAAAAGGAGGCAAAGGAAGGTAATACCACCACAAAGGCAATCACTGAAAGTATTATTAACGTTATGAAAACC
>JALUSH010000144.1:500-3609 GCA_027016675.1 Thermodesulfovibrio sp. | reverse complement strand
GGTATGAACTTTATCACTGGATTTGAGTAACTAATTTCCTAAAACACGCACATGAAAACAATTAAACTCACAATCCAATATGATGGTACAAATTATTCAGGCTGGCAGATTCAACCTGATAGAATAACAATCCAGGGGCTTTTAGAAGGTGCATTAAAAAAGATCACCGGCCATGATATTAAAACAGTTGCTGCGGGTAGAACAGATGCCGGAGTTCATGCACTTGAACAGGTTGTTTCTTTCAGGACTGATTCAACATTGTCACCAGAGATATTCAAAAGAGCATTGAATGCTCTGTTACCGGAGGATATTAGGGTTTTATCATCAACATATACAGGGACTGATTTCCATCCACGTTATGATGCAAAGTCAAAAAGCTATGTCTACATAATAAACAACTCAAAGATAAAAAACCCCTTTCTCTTAAGGTACACATACCATTTTAGCAGGACACTAAATACAGACAAGATGTATGAGGCATCACGATATCTTATAGGCTGTCATGACTTCAGATCCTTTCAGGCCTCAGGATGTGCAGCAGGTTCTACAGTCAGAACTATTTATAAAATAGACATTATAGACACTGATTCAATAAGATTTTTAGACTTTCATTTCCATGGAAGGTTTATAGTGTTCCGCTTTGAAGCAGATGCCTTTCTCAGGTATATGGTACGAAACATGGTGGGTACCCTCATGGAGGTCGGTTCAGAAAAGCTATCTCCTGTTCAAATTAAGGACATCATAGATGCAAAGGACAGAAAGAAGGCAGGCCCCACAGCCCCTCCTCAGGGACTCTTCCTGGAAAGGATATATTATTGAACCTTACCACTCCTCCCTGTCTATCTCTTCCAGCTTTTCCCTTGTTTCCATGCAATCAACACAGTAGATTGCAAAAGGGATTACTTTGAGTCTTTCCTCTGGTATCTCTGAACCACAGTCCTCACAGATACCGTAGGTACCTTCGTCTATTTTTCTTAATGCCTCTTCTATTTTGTTTAAAGTCTGTTTATGCAGGGTTAGTTTTCTGAGATTCAGATCCTCAGCCACATCCACTATTGACCAGTCTCCATCATCAAGTGCAGTTTCGATTATCTCTTTGTTTTCTCCTCTTATAAATTTTCCTATCTCCTCTTTGGCCTCCTTTAATACCTCATCTCTTTTACTTAAAAGTATTTTTCTTAATCTTTCCTTTCTCTTTTCTTCTTTGTTTTTAATCTTATCACTCTTTTTTCTGGTCATTTCCCCCCTCTTTCTTTTCACCAACATCCTCTTTATAAACCTCTATGATGCTTCTAACCTTAATACCAGCGGCCTTAAGGGCCTTCTGGATATCAGGAAGTTTTGCATCTTCAACTTTTACCATAAAATTAGCATTCATAACGGTTTTTCCTCCTTTTGTTTATAAAATCTCATTACCGCTAAAGCGGAAATTTTATAAAACATTTAGAAATTATACCTCCATTATCTCTTTTTCCTTCATTTCAAGTACTTCATCTACTTTCTTAATATATTCATCTGTTATCTTCTGTACCTCTTCAAGGTCTCTTTTAAGTTCATCTTCACTTATTTCCTTGTTCTTCTCCATCTTTTTCAGATCCTCGTTAAGGTCTCTTCTGATATTCCTTATGGCTACTCTGGCCTCTTCAGCCCTCTTTCTTACCACCTTTACAAGCTGCTTCCTTCTTTCCTCTGTGAGAGGTGGAATGTTAATTCTTATGATCTTACCGTCGTTTGTTGGAGTAAGTCCGAGGTCAGACCTAAGGATAGCTTTCTCAATGTCGGGAATAATCCTCTGTTCCCATGGCTGAATAGCTATCGTCCTGGGTTCAGGTACGGAAAGCGCTGCCACCTGATTAAGAGGGGTCTGAGTTCCATAATAATCCACAGTGATTCCATCAAGCAGGGAAAGTGATGCCCTACCAGTCCTTATAGAGGCAAAATCCTTCTTCAGAACATCGATTGCCTTTTCCATCCGCTCTTTTGCCTGTTTTTTTAACTCCTTTGTCATACCCTCCTCCTCTATCTGACTATAGTACCGATATGTTTCCCCATCACAGCCTTTTTCAGGTTACCCTTCTTTTTTACATTTAATACCACAATTGGGAGGGCATTGTCCATACAGAGGGTGATAGCTGTGGAATCCATAACATGAAGCCCCTTCTTCAACACATCAATATATGATATCTTTTTGAATTTTTTTGCCTTGGGGTCCTTAACAGGGTCTGCTGAATAGACCCCGTCAACCTTGGTGGCCTTCATTATAATATCTGCACCTATTTCCATGGCACGTAGAGATGCAGCTGTATCAGTTGTAAAATATGGATTTCCTGTGCCTGCAGCAAAAATTACAACCCTGCCCTTTTCCAGATGTCTCACAGCCCTGCGGCGTATGTAGGGTTCAGCCAGTTCCCTCATTTCGATCGCAGATTGAACTCGCGTGGGAACATTAAGTTTTTCCAGTGCATTCTGCAATGCAAGGGCATTTATTACTGTAGCCAGCATACCCATGTAATCTGCTGTAGCCCGCTCCATACCCTTTACAGAACCCTCCACACCCCTGAAGATATTCCCCCCTCCTATTACAACAGCCACCTCTACACCAAGGTCGTATACGGATTTAATCTCTTTGGCCATGTATTCCACAGTTGAGGAGTCAATACCATAGGTCTGCTCTCCCATAAGAGCCTCTCCACTTAACTTGAGAAGCACTCTTCTGTATTTGGCCTCTTTCCTTTTAGATCTCTTCACCTAACTGAAACCTGACAAATCGTTTTACTACGATATTTTCACCCAATTTTGCGATGGCCTCTGTAACAATCTCCTTTATGGTCTTTTTCTGCTCCGGATCCTTTACAAATATCTGCTCTAACAGACAGTTTTCATTATAGAATTTTTCAAGCTTTCCTTCCACTATCCTATCTACAATATGCTCTGGTTTACCCTTAATTTGCTCCTTGTATATCTCCTTTTCCTTCTCAATCACCTCTTCTGGCACATCATCTCTGGATAAATAGCGGGGATTTGCAGCAGCAATATGCATTGCGATGTCCTTCACAAGGGTACGAAAATCGTCTGTCCTTGCAACAAAATCCGTTTCACAGTTCACCTC
>JALUSH010000144.1:0-490 GCA_027016675.1 Thermodesulfovibrio sp. | reverse complement strand
GTTCACCTCTACAAGTACTCCTATCTTATCCATATGAATGTACGAACCTATTATTCCCTCTGAGGCAACCCTTCCTGCCCTTTTTTCAGCTGCAGATATGCCTTTCTTTCTTAAAATCTCTATGGCCTTGTCAAAATCACCATTGGCTTCAGTTAGTGCCTTTTTGCACTCCATCATCCCTGCACCTGTTTTCTCCCTTAATTGCTTTACCATCTCAGCAGTTATATTCATTCTACAACTTCCTCCTTCTCATCAGTTATCTCTTCTGTTGTTGTCTCTGTTGCCTCTTCAGAGGCAATCTTTTCTTCAATAGCAGCCTCTTCAGCCTTTTCTTCAAGCTCTTTATTCAGAATATCCCTGCCTTCCAGAACAGCATCAGCCATCTTAGAGGTGATTAATTTTATAGCTCGTATAGCATCATCGTTTCCTGGTATAACATAATCAATGAGGTCAGGGTCACAGTTGGTATCCACAATTGCAACAACAGGGA
>JALUSH010000143.1 GCA_027016675.1 Thermodesulfovibrio sp. | reverse complement strand
AGGTAATAGGTTCCAGATTCAGAACAAAGATAGTGGCAATTTTCACGATAATTGTACTCATACCATCTGTGCTGTTGTTCTTTGTATCAAGTGGACTCATCAATAGATATATTGATAGATGGTTAAATCCACAAATAAAGGTCCCCATTGAAAATGCCCTGTTTTTGGCGCGTTCCTTATATGATAGAGAACGTGAAAGGACTTTAATAGAGGCTCAAAGAATATCGAAAGGTGGTACTCCTTCCCCACAATTCAAAGTAAAATGGCTTAAACGATTACCAGAACAATATACGGAAACAATAAAAAGTGCCTTTGAAGGTAAGGAAGGCACAGAGGTTATATCCAGACCAGCAGGTGATATCATAAGGGCTGTAAAACCCATAATAAAAAACAACAAGGTGTTAAAGGTTCTTGTTGTTGAAGAGGTGCTACCCTTGGATATAGTGAAAAAAGCTGAACAGATACGTACAGATTATGAAAATTATATATCCCTCTATAAATGGCGGGTTCCTCTTAAAACAAACTACCTCTTAGCCCTTGGTTTTTTTACTTTGCTCGTTATTTTTATGGCACTCTGGGTTTCTCTCAGGATATCACGCTGGATTACAGAACCAATACAACGTCTTGCCTTTGCCACTGAGGAGGTTGGAAAAGGTAATCTGAATATCAGTTTAAATATACACAGAGATGACGAAATAGGACTCCTTGTAGAATCCTTTAATAAGATGGTTAATGATCTACGGGAAAGTAAGGAATCCTTACAAAATGCGTATCTTGAATCTGACAGGCGAAGGATATGTTTTGAAAGCATCGTTGAAAATATTGACTCTGGCGTTATATCCATAAACGAAAATCAGGATATTTTAACCATAAACACCGCAGCCTGCTCAATCCTGAATGTACAGCCCGAGGAGGTAATAGGAAAACCCTACACTGTACTTTTAGATCTCATGGAGTCAGATGAATTGAAGGATTTCATTAAAAAGATTGACCTCAAGGACTTTTCTTCTACCTCAAGGCAACTAAGGGTCACAATTAATGGAAGGACACGAACACTGAAGATCACCATCACCCAGATCAAGGATACAATGGGACGGTCTCTTGGGCTTCTTGCTGTTTTTGAGGACATTACAGAACTCCTTAAGGCTCAACAGGCACTCGCCTGGCAGGAGGTGGCAAGAAGAATTGCCCATGAGATAAAAAACCCTCTGACACCTATAAAACTCTCTACAGAAAGGATCCTGAAAAAGTGGAAAGAGGGCAGTAGTGATTTAGATAAGGTTCTTGAGTCAGCCACCAAGACAATTATCCGTGAAGTAGAGGGTCTTCAGCGACTCGTTAATGAGTTCTCACGACTCGGACGTATGCCACGGCCAACCCCTTCACCCTGTAATGTTAATGATATAATAAAGGAGGTCATTTCTTTATACAATATTAATAAAAAGATTACTCTATCTTCAGATGATGTGCCCGATGTGAATATAGACAGAGAACAATTTAAAAGGGCGCTTATTAACCTTATCGATAATGCCATTACAGCTACAAAGGATGGAGGTAATATTAACATACAGGTCTCATTTGATCCGCTTAGAAGGATGGTTGTTCTGAAGGTTTCAGACACAGGCATCGGCATGAATGAAGAGATAAAGGACAAATTATTCTTACCATATTTTTCAACAAAGAGAGAGGGCACTGGACTTGGTCTCGCCATAGTGCATAAAATTATAAAGGATCATGGTGGAGAGATCAGGGCAGAGGATAATATACCAAAAGGAACGGTTTTCACTATAGAGCTTCCTGCTCAGGCCGATGATGAACAAAGTAACCATTAAGGAGTAACTATGGCTTTTACAGTTCTTGTTGTTGATGATGAAGAAGGAATAAGACAGAGCCTTGGTGATATACTTGAAGACGAGGGCTACGAGGTAATATCTGCTGAAAACGGCAGCGATGCCATGAGTATTATAGAAACGGACAGCCCTGATCTTGTTTTTCTTGACATCTGGCTTCCTGACCGTGACGGTATTGAAATACTTGAAGAAATCAGAACAAAAAAACCCACACTTCCCGTGGTGATGATCTCAGGACATGCAACAATTGATCTGGCGGTTAAGGCAACGAGAATGGGAGCCTATGACTTTCTTGAAAAACCACTCTCACTGGACAGGGTACTCCTTACAACTCAGAGGGCACTGGAACGAGGAGTTCTTGAAAAAGAATACCAAGCATTAAAGGAAGACCTTTCAAGGAAATGGCAGTTAATCGGCAACTCTGAGGTAATAAAGCAGCTAAAGAGACAGATCAATCTACTTGCTGCTAATACAAGCAGGGTACTTATTACAGGAGAAAGCGGAACAGGTAAGGAGCTGGTGGCACGCCTCATACATTTCAGCGGGCCCAGGGCTGGCAACCCCTTTATCGAGGTTAATTGTGCTGCCATACCCCACGAGCTGATAGAGAGCGAACTCTTTGGACACGAGAAAGGCTCTTTTACGGGTGCACACGAAAGGAAAAAGGGCAAATTTGAACTTGCTGATACGGGCACGCTCTTTTTAGATGAAATCGGAGATATGTCTCTACAGACACAGGCCAAGGTTTTAAGAGTCATAGAAACGCAGGAATTTCAGAGGGTTGGAGGGAACAGAAAGATACGGGTTGATGTCCGAATCATTGCAGCCACAAACAAGGACCTCCAGGAGGAGGTAAAAAAAGGAACCTTCAGAGAAGACCTCTTCTTCCGTTTAAATGTAATTCCTCTTCACATTCCACCATTAAGAGAGCGGAAAGAGGACATACCCCTGCTTGTAGATTTCTTCCTTGAAGAGTTTTCCAGAGAGTATAAAAAAAGCAGGAAGGCCCTCACAGAGGAAGCGCTAAAGGCACTGTTAAACTATGACTGGCCAGGTAATGTAAGGGAGTTAAAGAATATAATAGAACGCCTTGTTATAATGACACAGACAGACACAATAACAGAAAAGGACATCTCTCTTTATGAAATAGGCAAAAGAGATTATTTCTCCTTTAAAACCCTGAAAGAAGCCCGTGAAGCCTTTGAAAAGGACTTTATCCTGTTAAAACTGAAGGAAAACAACTGGAACATATCCAAAACAGCAGAGGCACTGAATATAGAAAGAAGCAACCTTCACAGAAAGATAAAAAGCTATGGCCTGTCTTAGTGAATCGGGCCTGAGGATAAGATATTTTCAATCTCATCAAGTATCATCTTGTAGGAAATGCCTCCGTGAAAAAAGGCCCTGCCATTAATAAGTACTACTGGCAGAGTTATCAATCCATGTCCGAGCATCTCTCTGATTTCCTGGAAACGCTCCTCATCTTCAAGAAAAAGGTCAATATATTCCACATGTACCATGTTGGGATAATGATAATCAAGTGACTCCTGTAGCTGCTCGGCTATAGCCTGGTTGTCAGCTCCATTGTCAAAATAATCATCATTGATTAACAGATCCTCAAAGGGATTATCAATTATCTGAACAAATATCTTATTCATAATTTATTATTTAGTCAGATCGACCACTATATTGTCAATAAGCCTTGCGTTTCCCAATATCACAGCAGCAGCCAGAATCAAGGAGTCTTCCTTATACACTGAAATGTTGCCTGTTGACAGCTCTTCAAGCCTTTCAGGATGGAAAAGCGAGGCATATTGAATCTCCCTTATAAGTGGCTCTGCAGATAGTGTTTTGTTCATAAAATCTCTCACCTTATCAAAGCTCTCCCCTGACAGTACCATCTCTTCTGCTCTTTTAAGAACCTGGTATATCAGGGTAGCAGCTCTTCTCTCATCCTCATTCAGATAGAGATTACGAGAACTCATGGCGAGACCATCCCTTTCCCTTATCGTGGGACAGACCACTATATCCACATCAAAATTCAGATCCTCTACCATCTTCCTTATAACCACAGTCTGTTGATAGTCCTTCTGACCGAAATACGCCCTGTCAGGTTTCACAATGTTGAACAATTTGGCAACCACTGTGGCCACACCCCTGAAGTGTCCAGGCCTGAAGGCACCACACATCTTACCGGACAGATCCTCCACGGTTATATATGTTTTATAATCATCCGGATAGATATCCTTCACTTCAGGGAAAAACAGTATATCCACTTCAAGGGCAGAGAGCTTTTCAATATCACCCTCCATATCCCTTGGATAACGGGTATAATCCTCTGAGGGACCAAACTGAATGGGATTGACAAAAATACTTACCACTGTTACATGGTTTTCCTCTTTACACCTCTTTATCAAACTCAGATGTCCCTGGTGTAATGCCCCCATGGTGGGAACAAAACCTATTGTTAAACCCCTTTCCTTTATGTTCCTCGCAGTCTCCTGCATTGCCCTGATGCTTCTTATGATCTCCATTACAGATCTCCCCTGATCAGTTCAATCAACTCATCAATCATCTCTTCCTGCCCCACCTTTTTAATTACAGAGCCCTTGCAAAAGAGTATCCCTTCGCCCTTTGAGCCGGCTATTCCAAAATCAGCCTCCCTGGCCTCTCCAGGACCATTAACAACACACCCCATAACAGCAACTGTTATGGGCCTGTCTATTCCTGCCAGTCTTCTTGTCACCTCTCTTGCCATCTTTATAATATCAATAGTGCATCTTCCACAGGTAGGGCAGGATATAATCTGTACCCCCTTTCTTCTTAATCCGATAGAGGAGAGGATTTCATAGGCTGCCCTTACCTCTTCATAGGGAGATGCTGTCAGGGAAACCCTTATTGTATCGCCTATGCCCAGATAAAGCAACACACCAAGCCCAACAGAACTTTTTATAGTACCCAGGGGTGGAGGGCCTGCCTCTGTAATCCCTATATGGGTTGGATAATTAAAAAATTCAGAAAATATTCTATATGCCTCTATAGTCAGGGGCACATCAGAACCTTTGAGAGAGACCTTGATGGAGAAGAAATCCATCTCCTCAAGGATCTCTATATGTCTTCTGGCACTTTCCACAAGTGCCTCGGGGGTGGGTTTCTTCCATTTTTTTAAGATTTCCCGTTCAAGGGAACCTGAATTCACACCTATTCGTATGGGTATTGCCTTATCCTTTGCAGCATTTACAACCTCTTTTATCTTCCACTTTGCACCTATATTGCCAGGGTTTATTCTCAGGCCATCGATGCCCTGTTTTATTGCTTCCAGAGCGAGTCTCCAGTCAAAATGAATATCAGCAATCAGGGGAATCCTTGTATGTTTTTTTATCCTGCCAATGGCCTCTGCCGAGGGCTGGTCAGGTACAGCCAGCCTTACAATCTCACAACCAAGCTTCTCAAGACGGTTTATCTGGCGTATCGTTGCAGTGGTGTCCCCTGTATAGGTCTTGGTCATGGACTGCACCACCACAGGAGCGCCTCCTCCTACAGGAACCGCTCCCACATAAATCCTTCTTGTATTGTCCCTTGTGTATCCCATGATAGATAATTTAAGATTTAAGATTTTAGATTTTAGATTTAATAAATCTCAAATCCAGCGATAACATTATCATGCTGAACCATGTGCTGAACTTGATTCAGTATTGTTTCAGCATCTCATGAGACCCTGAAATAAGCTCAGGGTGACATAAAGAATAAACACTGCTAATTATTTATGCTCCTTACCTCTGGAATTGGGTAAATATTTGTTTGTACATGTTGCCTATGGTTCTTCTTTTTATAATTTTATCATGTCTGTTCAGATAAAATCATAATGGTTTGCTTCAATTTACCCCTTTGAAATGACCTTAACCTCTTGTCTCAGCGCTATTTTTGCACAGTATTGATTTTTCTGTATCTTTTTACTGCCTTCAGATGTTCCTTTTCAGTGGTGGAAAAGATATGTCTGCCATTACCACTGTAAACAAAATAAAGATAAGGCACATCTGCAGGATACAATGCTGCCCTGATGGAGGCAATACCTGGAGATGCAATAGGTCCTGGAGGCAATCCCCTGATAATGTATGTATTGTACGGAGATTTTCTTGATATATCCTGCTTTGTCACTATGTGTCTTTTGCCTTTTAGATCATATATGGTGGTAGGGTCTGCCTGAAGGGGCATTCCCCTTTTCAGTCTGTTATGAAATACTGCAGATATGAGGGGCCTTTCCTCATCTACCCTTGCCTCTTTTTCAATAATAGATGCCAGGGTTAATACCTCTAACTCAGAAAAACCCATCCTTCGGGCTGCCTGTCTCATCTCTTCAGTAAAGTGACTTCTCAGGTTACTAACCATTGTTTTTATAACATCCTCTGCATCAATCCCCAGGGGAAATCTGTATGTGTCAGGAAAAAGATATCCTTCCAGTGATGGGCCATCAATCCTCAGAGAATCAAGGAATTCGCTGTCAAAGGCAAGCTCCAGAAACCTCCTTTTATTCAGGATACCTGCATCATCAAGCCTCTGTGCAATCTGCCACAGATTAAGGCCCTCAGGGATTGTAACGGTTCTCTCCACCACCCTGCCCTCAATCAATTTTTTCAATATTCCATAAGGAGAAATAGCCTCTGAGAAATGATAATAACCCTTTTTTATTCTTCTGTCGGCATCAGTCAATCTTCCCACAATCTCAAAGAGGAATCCATCCTTTACTACCCCTTTTCCTTTTAAAAGATCAACGATTTGATCAAAGGACATTCCAGCTTTTATCTTTATATCAACAGGAGTCTGAATATCCCGGGGAATAAAGAATGTGGAGAAATATAAAAGGATAACACTGATTATGAAGACAAGGGACTGTAAAAGATAAGTCTTTTTTATTAGCATTGTAAGTTTTTTTCGTTACAGGTGAATCCGAGTTTCTTATTACCTAACTGATGGAGTGTCTTTAATTATATCCAAAGTGAGGAGAAAATAAAAAGGGCGGCATAAAATGCCCTGCCGCCCTTTGGTTTATTTGATATTTTAATACATATCCATTCCAGGACCAGGTGCAGGCATCTTTTCCTCTTTCTCTGGCAACTCTGTAATCATCACAGACGTTGTCAGAAGCAGTGATGCCACAGATGCAGCATTCTGAAGAGCTGTCCTGGTAACCTTTGTAGGGTCAATTATACCTGCCTGCATCATATCAGTGTATTCCTCTTTCTGTGCATCAAAACCATAGTTCGGATCATCAGAGGCCTTCACCTTTTCAACGATTATGGAACCCTCAAGACCAGCATTATTGACAATCTGCTTGATTGGTTCCTCAAGGGCCTTCTTGATAATATCCACACCAATCTGCTCGTCACCCTCTAATTTCAGTTTCTCCACAGCAGGGATGCATCTCAGAAGTGCCACACCACCACCAGGGACAATACCTTCCTCAACAGCAGCCCTTGTTGCATGCAGCGCATCTTCCACCCTTGCCTTTTTCTCCTTCATCTCTGTCTCTGTAGCTGCACCCACATTGATTACAGCCACACCACCTGCAAGCTTGGCAAGGCGTTCCTGAAGCTTTTCCCTGTCATAATCAGAGGTGGTTTCCTCGATCTGGGTCTTGATCTGCTTGATACGACCCTGTATCTTGGCAGGCTCACCTGCACCTTCAACAATTGTTGTGTTTTCCTTGTCAATGGTTACCTTCTTGGCACGACCAAGGTCACTGAGCTTTACATTCTCAAGCTTCATTCCAAGGTCTTCCGATATTACCTGACCACCTGTGAGGATGGCTATATCCTCAAGCATGGCCTTTCTTCTCTCGCCAAATCCAGGTGCCTTCACTGCACAGACCTGCAGGGTACCGCGAAGCTTGTTCACCACAAGTGTGGCCAGTGCCTCACCCTCTACATCCTCTGCAATAACAAGAAGTGGTTTGCCCATCTTTGCAATCTGCTCAAGCAGAGGAATCAGGTCACGCATGCTGGATATCTTCTTGTCATGTATCAGGATGAACACATCCTCCAGGGTACACTCCATTCTTTCAGGGTCAGTAATAAAGTATGGAGAGATGTAGCCCCTGTCAAACTGCATACCCTCAACCACATCAAGGGTGGTGGCCATACTCTTTGCCTCTTCAACAGTAATCACACCGTCCTTGCCCACCTTATCCATGGCATCAGCAATCAACTCACCAATGGAGGGGTCATTATTGGCAGAAATAGCGCCTACCTGGGAAATCTCTTTCTTGTCCTGCACAGGTTTGCTCAGTTTCTTGAGTTCCTCCACTGCGGCATCTACGGCCTTCTCAATACCCCTTTTGAGATCCATGGGATTGGCACCTGCAGCAACATTCTTCATACCCTCACGATAGATGGCATAGGCAAGCACTGTTGCGGTTGTGGTACCATCACCTGCTGTATCAGAGGTCTTTGAAGCAACCTCCCTGACAAGCTGTGCACCCATATTCTCAAAGGGCTCTTTCAGTTCTATCTCCTTTGCCACGGTTACACCGTCTTTTGTAATATTGGGAGAACCAAACTTCCTGTCAATAATCACATTTCTTCCCTTTGGACCAAGGGTTGCCTTTACAGCATCAGTGAGAATTGTGACACCCTTGAATATGGAATTTCTTGCCTCTTCATTAAAGATCAACTGTTTTGCAGCCATACTTTCAACCTCCTTGATAGAATTTTTTACTCTTCAACAATCCCTAAGATATCCTCTTCCTTAACAATCAGATACTCTGTGCCATTCATCTTCACCTTTGAGCCTGCATACCTGTCAAACATAACCTCATCGCCTACCTTGACCTCCTTCACCTCAGTCCCCACAGCCTCAACCTTGCCTCTCTGCGGCTTTTCCTTTGCAGTGTCAGGCACATAAATCCCACCTGGTGTCTTTTCCACCTCTTCAGTATAAGAGATAAATACCCTGTCTTTTAAAGGTTTGAATTTCATAGGTACCTCTCCTTTCTTTTTAGAATTTTTATTAGCACTCACCTTTAGTGAGTGCTAATATAATAGTTTTGCCCCCTTTCTGGCAAGGTTTTAAATAGAAGAATAAAAGATATTATTGCAAATTATTTTTAATTATCTGCTTTTTTCTCTATTTTTTGGATTATTACTTGTTCAGACTCTTTTTCTTTTCCTCAATGAATCTTTCTATCTCCTCATTAAAGAAATCACCCTTCTCTCTAACCTCTTGAGGAATCCGCATCTGATACAGTTTTAATCCCTCCTTGAGCTGGCTCTGGAATGCCTCCCTGAAAGTTCCTCTTTCAATTGCCTCCTCAACCTGCTTGGGATTATATAGGGCAATATCTGAGAGGATTGTCCTCACAAGCCGTCTTGCTCTCTTAATATCTTCATCCTCGGCTTTCTCTTCCACAGGTTTCTGTACTGTTTCCTTTATTTCCTCTTTTACAGGAGGTTCTTGCTTAACTGTTTCTTCCTTTTCTGGCAGGGACTTACAAGCTTCACTCAACTGTTTTATCTTTTCAATAAGTTTTTCTTCAAGCTCAGGCTCTTCTATGTATTCATCTGCTCCATAGGTTGTTGAAGGTGCCCGTCTGTATTTTGATCTGTCATAAACGCTTGTTATTAAAATGACCTTTACATCCGAGGTCTCTTTTCTTTCCTTTATACGTTTGCACACCTCGAACCCATATATCTTTGGCAGGGCAACATCTATAATTGCAAGAAAAGGATGCTCTCTCAAGGACTTTACCATTGCCTCTATTCCATTGAAAGCTGTTATAACCTGAAAGCCCTCCCTTTCAAGGATACCTGCAATTCTGTCCACTATTGATTTATCTCCATGTGCCACAAGTATCAGATTATCCTGTCTTTCCTTCAATTTTGTTACAGGCTTTTTAACCATCAGGATAGTTGCACATTTTGGACACTTAAACCTTGTTCCTCCAGGAGAAACCTTTTCATCAGCTATCTTTAATTTAACCCTGCACTTTGGACATATTACTATCACGATAACCTCCTCTTAATTCGTTTATCTGAATCTTCTTTTTGGAACCCACAATTTAATACTCAACAAACCAAAAAGAAAACCCCCGATATGCGCAAACCAGGCCACTCCTGTCTCTGCCATCAGGCCTTTTGACATTATACCATTAAAAATCTGAATAATGCCCCAGAATCCGATAACCACAAAGGCAGGAATACGTATAATCTCGATAAAGAACCCAAAAAATATTAAAGTATGTATCCTTGCACGAGGATAAAGCAAGAGGTATGCACCCAGAATGCCTGCAATAGCTCCACTGGCACCTATCATGGGTATCTCTGAAGAAGGTGCTGACACAGCATGCGCCATGGCAGCCACCACCCCGGAGGTTAAATAAAACCCAATAAACCTGTAATGGCCAAGCCTGTCCTCAATATTGTTGCCAAAAATCCATAAATAAAGCATATTACCAATTATATGAAAAAAGCCTCCATGCATAAACATGGAAGAAAATATTCTCAAATAGGCAGAAGGAAGATGCTGGGCTGAAAAGTCGAGCAGATTCCTGGGAATGGCACCATAGCGATAAACAAGCACCTGCATGCCTGCGGGATGGAAAAGCTCGATAAGAAAAACAATCGTGTTGATAACTATCAATCCGATAGTAATAAAAGGGAAGGTTCTTGATGGATTCTCATCCTTAAATGGAATCATGATTCAATAATCCTGTTTTAGTAAACATTATAAGCATATCTGTGCAGAAGCCATAAGAACAAGGCGGAGCACCTCACAAAAATAAAGCAATCCACGGGATTACTCAAAAGAGTAACTTTTTTTCAATGCCATAGTACAGATCATGTAAAGAACAAATTGTACAGGCTGAAAGGTGGTGAAAAAGGCCATTGAACCCTTTATAACAATGCCCTGATGAACCACCTTTAGGCCCATCCACCCATCAACTGCTTACTGCTTACTGTTTACATACTTGAGATTATTCTGGGTTCCAATGCATTATAAGCATATCAGTAAAATTTGTAATTCCCTTTTGGTTAAAATATTATACATGAAAAACAACAACGTGAGATAGTAG
>JALUSH010000142.1 GCA_027016675.1 Thermodesulfovibrio sp. | reverse complement strand
GAGTCTACTCTAACCCTGGTCAAACAACCTCCTTACATTCATTACCATTTGTCTTCATCCATTTACCATTACAGGAACCTGCTTTTCTTCAAGGAGTTTCTTTAGATTGGGAAATTTATCCTTCATATGTGGGATATGCATGGCCATCATAAACTCCTTTTCAAACTCAGGCTCAACTGCAATCTCCATGAATTCCACGAACCTTGCCTTCTCATCTGCCTCCCTGCGCTTGTCCCTGTTCAACAGGGCCATCCTGGCACCGTCACCTGCAGCATTACCCACTGCATAAACCTTGTCGATCTCACAATCAGGGAACATTCCAAGGGTAAGGGCTGATTCCTTGTCAATATAACTACCAAAGGCCCCTGCAAGCACCACTCTGTCAAGCTTCTCAATACCCATCTTCTTCATCATCAGTTTGGCACCTGCATACAGGGCACCCTTGGCAAGCTGAAGTGCCCTTACATCAGCCTGTGTAATAGTGATATCCGTACCAATAGAGGTCTCTTCAGCCCATGCAATCACATACTCTGGCTTTCCATCAGTACCACGCCTGATACGGGGAGTCTCCAAGTCCATATTGAACTTTCCAGATTTATCAATAATTCCTGCCTTAAACATCTCAGCCACGGCATCGATGATACCAGAACCACAGATCCCCTTTGCATTTACCTTCTCAAGATGGGTATGCCAGTCTGCCTTACCTATGACCTTATACAAGGGCTCTTTTGTCTCAGGGTCAATCTTTACCTTTTCTATTGCACCAGGTGCTGCACGCATGCCAAACTTTATCTGGGCACCTTCAAATGCAGGTCCTGTAGCACAGGAGGTGGAACATATCCTCTCGCGGTTTCCAAGAAGTAACTCCCCGTTGGTCCCGATATCTATTATGAGAACCATCTCATCCTGGTTGTAAGGCTCCTCAGCAATCAAGACACCCACATTGTCTGCTCCTACAAAGCCTGCTTCAATGGGTAGTATATGCACATAAGAGCCAGGATTAATCTTCAATCCCAGATCCCTTGCCTTTATATTCAGTGAATGTTGTGCTGCCGGAATAAAGGGTGACCTTCCGATATACTCTGGATTGAATCCAAGAAATATATGATGCATTGCTGTATTAAAAACAATGGTCATATCCACTATCACAGAGCCACCGTTCTTACCATTTGTCCTGAGGTCTGCCGAGACCCTCTCAATGATCTCATTGAGCCCTTCGATAATGGCATCCTGCATCTTTTTGAGCCCATCAGGATTGGTCATGGCATAGGTAATACGGCTCATTACATCCTCACCATAAGGCACCTGTGGGTTCATCATGGACTCTGTGTTTATAACCCTTCCCGTGTTCATATCACATAGATAACCCACAACAGTTGTGGTACCAATGTCCACGGCAAGACCATAAGAGGGCTCTACATAACCAGGCTCTACCTTTACTATCTCCCTGTCCATCCAGACAGACACGGTTATCTTCCACTGTTCTTTACGAAGGGAATCCTGGAGCTCTCTAAGTGCGGTATAATCAAAACTGAGCCCCTTCAGACCATACTCTTCCTCAAGAAAACGAAGTACGCGCTCCATGTCCCCTGTTGTCATATCATGGAGGGAAGGTTCTGAAAGTTCAACATTGTACTTTTTCACTGCAGGGTCAAGTTTTATTGAGAGTTCTTTTGCCGCCTTTCGTACCACCTGTTTGCCTGCCCTTGAGCGTTCAGGCACGAAGACCTTGAGGTCCCCATGGATCTCTGCTGCGCAGGCAAGCCGTATTCCAGGACCATCCTCAGGTTTTATATGTTTTTTCTCATCCTCTGTTATTGGTGAGAGATGTCTCATTCCAGATTCAATATTGTCCTTCTCAAAATACCCCTCTTCTATCCTCACCTTACACTTGCCACATACCTTTTTGCCGCCACATAATGCCTCAATATCAACACCAAGTGCCTGTGCTGCATCAAGTACTGTTTTACCTTCCTCGATCTCTCCACGTCTGCCAGAGGGTTGAAATATAATCTTGAACTTCTTCATTCTTAACTACCTCCTTTATAATCAACTAAGTGTTTTTATTTTTAGGACCCCGGGAAGGGGACAGAGAGGGGACGGAGGGTACCCGGAGTCCATACCCGTGAATGTCACGGGAAAGATTTCAGCCTGATAACTTACAAGACTGATATAAAAACCTCTTTTAAATCCTGTTTGAAGGCGACACCTTTCTTTTCCAGTCTTTGAGGATAGCCCTTGGCCTTTCTCATATAGGGACAAATATTTATACAAAGCCCACAGTTAGGTTTTTCCTCAAAGGCCTTAATCCCTTCTTTTAAAGAACGACATTTCTCATAAAGAACTATTGCTTCATAAGGTGAACTGACCATCCATATCCTTCCTGTTAGGGCATTCGATGGGCAATGTCTTACACAGAGATCACAATCGCCACAGAGTGACCTGATAATGGGGGGATCAGGTTTAAAGGGTGCATCTGTTAATACTGTTGCCCAGGAAAGGGCCGGTCCATATTCAGGATTAATGACAAGACCGTTTTTCCCTATCCACCCAAGCCCTGAGCAGGTTGCTGCGGTTTTATGGCTAAAAAGCTCGTAGAGCCGTGAGATAAACTTTCCATTTCTTCTGTCCGAGTCTGGTGGTATGGAAAGATACCTGTAGCCCAACCCTCTCAGCCATGATTCAGTGAGTTTTTGCAGTCTTACCAGCCTCTTTACAGTACTGGCATTGAGCCTTCTGTCTATAGCAATTGATATGGCACGCTTAAGGTGCTTTATATCTTCTGTAAGCGCTTTACTAACATCACCAACGCCTACAAGCGTTGCTCCATGGCTTTTTAGATACTCTTTCAGATTTTTCTTATCAGGCCTTTTTATTTGCCTCAGCCTCCTCTCTCATCTTCTTAAGGGCACTCACCATGTTTATTGCCTCCTGTAGGGCATTGTTGGCATCAGGAGCATATCCATCAGCACCCCATTTTTCAGCAATCTCCTGCGATACAGGGGCTCCTCCAATCATTATTTTAACATTAGGATTCTTTTCCCTTAATTTATTGATTACCTTCTGCATACCCACCATTGTGGTGGTCATCATTGCAGACAGACAGACAAGATCAGAATCAGTCTTCAACTGTTCCTCTACAAATTTATCCAGAGGCACATCCCTTCCCAGGTCATACACTTCAAAGCCAGCAACATCAAACATCATCTTAACAATGTTTTTACCAATGTCATGGACATCACCCTCTACAGTTCCTATTACAACAGAACCTTTCACTCCAAGGTCCATCTGTCTTACATGGGGCTTCAGAATATCAAGACCTGCATAGAGGGCATCTGCACACATGAGGAGTTCTGGAACAAAATACTCCTGTTCTTCAAAAAGTTTTCTGTTACCGATGAAGACCATTTGCCCTTTGTACTCAGCACTCACCCCCCTGCCCGTCAGGGCTTTCATGTTGCGGGCCTTGCCGGCGGGCTGCTTGCCCAGGGCAGCAGTTGCCCCTTCACTGATGGCCCGGGCCAAAGGATGTTCACTCAGCGATTCCACGGCCAGCGCAACTTCGAGTAACTGCTCGCGGGTACTCTCCTTCCAGGGCAGCACTTCCGTCAGTTTTGGCTTTCCTTCGGTCAATGTTCCCGTT
>JALUSH010000141.1 GCA_027016675.1 Thermodesulfovibrio sp. | reverse complement strand
AAATTTAAAAACAAGACTTCTTTGCGCCGCCCCCCCCCCCCCCCCCCCCCCGAAAAAAGCATAAATATCAACATGTTACAACAGCATCTCTGTTTTCTTACAATCTTCAGGGTTGCATCCTATCTATTTCTGTCCCTTACACAATATACATCTGCTTTGATACAGAGAGAACCTTTTCATCTTTTGATAAAAAGACAGGGTATCCTGATTTTCAAGAGCCCTGTTTTCTTCAATATCACACAATACAGAGCAAAAAGGAGGAATCAAAATGGCACTTGTAAGGAAAGACGGAGGATCAAACACAACAGCAACACAGGACAGACCATCTTCAGCAGTAGCTGCTCGTGAGGCAGAACTGCAACGTAAAAGGGCTCGTACCCTTGCTAAACAGCAACAGGCAGCAGAACGCATTGCGGCAGCAACAAGTCAGCTTGCTTCAGGAATCAACGAGGCATCTTCAGCAGTTGAGGAACTAAAACGTGCTGCAGACCAGATAGCTACAGGTGCAGAGGAGGCCTCTGGTGCAGCACAGGAATCCCTTGCTGCCTTCAAACAGGTGGTGGAAGCTATTGAGAGGCAGCTACAGAACTGTGAAGCTGCCCAGTCCAGGAGTGAGGCAGCACAGACACTTATAGCCGGTGCCAGTAAAGAGATTAATGCCCTGGTGGACAATATCAACCTGGCGGCTGAACGTCAGATGGCGTCAGTGCAGATGGTTACTGAACTGGAACAGCAGGCTGCTAATATCGGTGACATTGTGAAGGCTGTAGGTCGCATAGCAGACCAGACCAATCTGCTTGCCCTTAACGCTGCCATAGAGGCAGCAAGGGCCGGCAAGCATGGTAAGGGGTTTGCAGTTGTGGCAGATGAGGTGCGCACCCTGGCTGAGACGTCAGAGAAGAGTGCGAAACAGATACAGGAGCTTGTTGCCCAGATCCAGAAGGAGGTAAAGGTTATAGCAGAGGGAATAAACAGGTCTGCTGAGACAGTGCAGGGTGAGGTTGAGAAAGGCAAAATAATAATGTCTCAACTGGAACAAATAGGAACTGAAATGGCAGAGATAGTCAGAGCTGCACAGGAGATAGCCACTGGTGCCAGGCAATCTGCTGTAGCAGCACAGCAGGCTCTCAAGGGCTCTGAAAATATTGCTGCTGCTGCAGAAGAGCAATCTACTGCAGCAGAGGAGGCAGCAAAGACCATTGCTGAACAGACACAAGCCCTCGCTGAATGTGACCAGGCAGCCCAGAGCCTCTCAGAACTGGCCGAGGATTTGAAGAACTCTACAGATATAGCCAAGAGTGCCGAAGAGGTAGCATCAGCAGCCGAAGAGCTATCAGCAGCTGTGCAGGAGATAAACAGGGCAGCTGCTGAGATAATGACAGCGTTAGAGCAGATTCGCAAAGGTGCAGAGGTGCAGGCTGCAGGTACCGAGGAATCTTCTGCAGCTGTCTCACAGATAGAAAAGGGACTGCAGATTGCCCAGAGAAGAGCTGCTGCATCCGCAGAAAGGGTGGCTGGGATAATAAAGCTATTAACAGAAAATAAAGAGGCTGTAAATGAGTTGATTACAGGTGTTTCTACTTCAGTGGAAACATCAAAGAAAATTCTCAAACAGGTGAAGGATCTTGAGGTAGTATCGAGAAAGATTGACAAGATAGTGGATGCTATTACCACTGTATCCATCCAGACCAATATGCTTGCTGTAAACGGAGCAATAGAGGCTGCCCGTGCAGGAGAATTTGGCAAGGGCTTTGCTGTTGTGGCCACAGACATCCGTAATCTTGCCCATGATTCTGCTGAGAATGCTGATCGTATTAAGGATCTTGTAAAGGCGGTGCAGGATCAGATCAGCATTGTAAGTCGTGACATTCAGGAGATAATGGAGGCGGCTGTAAGTGAGGCAGAAAAGGCAAAGTCTGTCATAACAGGACTCAACCAGATAGAAACGAGTATGGCTGAGGTTGACAAAGGAAGCAACGAAATACTCACAGCCTCAAATGAGATAGCTGCGGCAATAACACAGGTGAAGAAGGGAGTAGAACAGATAGCTGCTGCTGCACAGGAGGCAGAAAAGGCCACGCAGGAGGCTGCTACTGCGGCTAAACAGCAGGCACAGGGGGCTGAAGAGCTTGCCGTTGCAATTGAAGAGATAGCCTCTCTGGCTGATGAATTGCAGAGTGCCTGACCAAACAGAAAAACCAGTAACTCTATAAGGAGGCAATTATGGAAGATAGAGGTAGTAGTGAAGTAAAGGGTGTCAAGACAATTGTGCAGGATGATATTGATGCTGACAGGGAAGACCATAACCAGTATGTTACTTTTGTTGTAGGTGACGAGGTTTTTGCTGTTGAGATGTCCCCTGTACAGGAGATAATAAGGGTTCCCGAGACTGTACATGTGCCTCTTACCCCTCATACACTTGAAGGGCTTGCGAATTTAAGAGGCAGGGTGCTTCCCATTATCAATCTCCGTCGTATTTTTGGCCTTGAGGATATTGCAGCAGATGATGCCACCCGTGCCGTTGTGATCAATATGGGACAGCCTCTGGGTTTTGTTGTGGACAGGGTTTCCAGTGTTATTTCTGCCGACCCATCTCAGATAGAAGGTATAGAAGGCATCAGGTCTTCACTGAATACAGAGTTGATAGCAGGTCTTATAAAAGGGGTGGCAGGATACGAAATGATAATGGTTCTCGATTTTAAAAGACTGATAGAGCAGGAGTTTTCTGAGATACAGGCCGTTGTCAATGCTAACTCAAGTATCAGACAAGGTGGAAGCCATAACATGGAAGATGAAGAGCACACCGAAGGTGGTGATGAACTCCAGCTGGTCAGTTTTGAAGTAGCTGGACAGGAATATGCCATTGCTATTGAGAATATTCAGGAGATTGTGCAGGTTCCAGAAAACATAGTCCATATACCGCGTTCAGAATCTCATGTGGTGGGTATTATAACCTTAAGGAATCGGCTTCTGCCCGTAATATCACTGAGGGGGCTTTTCCAGATGCCTCCACAGCAGATTGATGAAAAGAGCAGGATAGTGGTTGTTACTTTGGGCAGCACATCAGTGGGTTTGCTTGTGGATAGCGTAAATGAGGTACTTCGTGTACCAGGGTCTGTGATTGATGCTATGCCTGTTATTCTCACACAGAATGGAGAGATGTCAGATATTTCAGAAATCTGCCGACTTGATGAGGGCAGACGGATGGTTTCCATTATTTCAGTAGACAAACTTTTCCATAGTTCCGCTGTGAAGGAGGCATTGGCAGCCATGGAAACAATTAAAGACAGAGATATGGATCATAATTCATCAGACAATGAAGACGAGATTAATGACGATGATGAACAGATGGTGGTATTCAGACTGGACAATGAGGAGTTCGGAGTTCCCATTGAGAGTGTACAGGAGATAGTGCGTGTGCCTGATGAACTCACTCATGTGCCCAAGGCACCCTCCTTTGTGGAGGGGGTGATAAACCTGCGTGGCACTGTTCTGCCTGTTATAGACCTTAGAGGAAGAATGGGATTGTCTGCTACAGAACGTTCTGACAGACAGCGTATTATGGTCTTTTTGATAAAGGGGATGCGAGTGGGCTTTATTGTGGATTCAGTAACAGAGGTGCTGAAGGTTCCAAAAGACTCCATCGAGCCTGCCCCAAGACTTTCAGGGGAACAGGCGCATCTGCTTCAGCATATAGCAAATCTGCAAAGGCAGCACCGTATTATCCAGATAATAGAACCCACACATATTATTGAAGACATGGAACTTCAAGATCTATCTTCAATGTCAGAGGAGGAAGCTGCATGATTAAGCTGCTTATTGTTGATGACTCAGCATTGATGCGTCGTCATCTCAGCATGATCTTTGAGGCTGAGGGTGATTTTGAAATAAGGTTTGCAAGAAACGGGAAAGAGGCTGTTGAGGAAAATATCAACTTTGAGCCTGATGTTATAACCCTTGATATTAACATGCCAGAGATGGACGGATTAACAGCATTGTCATTGATAATGGCAGAGCGTCCTGTGCCAGTGGTAATGGTGTCGTCCCTTACAGAAGAGGGTGCTCTTTCCACCTTTGAGGCCCTTAACCTTGGTGCAGTTGATTATGTTGCCAAGCCAGGAGGTACAATTTCTCTTTCCATTGATGAAATCCGTCAAGAACTGATTGCCAAGGTGCGTGCTGCAGTGGGGGCGCGGCTTAAAAAGGCGGCTGTCCGGGGGCTTGTTCATAGGTTGAGACAGGAGCGTCAGAGGCATGTTACCCCTCGATTTACATTTCGCCGCAAGGCAAAAGAGAAAGGAGTTGTAGTTATAGGTGTTTCAACAGGTGGTCCCCGTACACTGGAAGATGTACTGCCTGCACTTCCAGCAGATTATCCCTACCCGGTGCTTGTTGCACAGCATATGCCAAGGAGTTTTACACGCCCCTTTGCAGAACGGCTGAACAAGCTCTGCATGATGAGTGTTACAGAGGTAGACAGGCCCATGACGGTGGAGCCAGGTAGAATCTATATTGCCAGGGGTGGTAGTGACATGGTATTGACCCGGAGAGGAGGAAGATCAACCGTGATTTCAAAGCCAGAAAATCCGTCCTTTCTCTGGCATCCGTCTGTGGAGGTGCTTGGCCGGTCTGTTCTGGAGCATTACAATCCTGCAGATGTCATTGCTGTAATGCTTACCGGGATGGGCCATGATGGTGCTGATGCATTTGCAGAGATTAAAAAACGGGGTGGACGTACTATTGCGGAATCAGAGGAATCAGCCGTGGTATTTGGTATGCCTGCCGAGTTGATTAAACGTGGTGGTGCAACACTGATACTTCCAGCTGAAAAAATAGCAAATCAGCTTATAGCCTGGGCTGAGCAATAAAGGAGTATTATATCATGGGATTTGTAAAAAAACAGAAAGACAGAAGGATTGAACAGAATGAGAGGAGTTATCAACGCAACTGTGATGGCTTCAAGTTACAACTGAATGATCCTGACCCGGCTGTCAGGCGGTGGGCAGCACGGGACATTATACAATGTCCGGATGCATCTACAGCACTGCTTGAAAGACTTGAGAAAGAGGAGACGGTAGAGGTAAGGCAGGCAATATTTACATCTTTAATCAATATTGGAGACTCTGTTGCAGTAGCCGGGCTTGTGGAGTGTTTGCGAAGCGAGGATGCAGCCCTCAGAAATGAGGCGATTGAGGCAATGAAGCAACTTCCTGAAGAAGTATCCCCTGTGATAAGAGAACTGCTGAATGACGATGACCCTGATGTGCGCATCTTTGCAGTGAATATACTCGAGGCATTGAAACATCCTGATGTGGAGAAATGGCTTATGGAGGTTTTAGAGACGGATTCACATGTTAATGTTTGTGCCACTGCATTGGATCTGCTTGCAGAGGTGGGTACAGAGAAATCACTGACTTCATTAAACTATCTGAAGGCTCGCTTTTCTTCAGAACCATATATACAGTTTGCAGTAAACGTTGCAATTGAAAGGATTACAAATGAATAACACGGCAGCAAAAGATATAAGTATCAGTAATGAGGATTTTCAGAAATTCAGAGAATACTTTTATCGCAAAACAGGTATATGGTTTGATGAGTCCAAGCGTTACTTTGTTGATAAAAGACTTGCCGAACGTATTACAGCAACCAGGACAGATAATTTCAGGAGCTATTTTACCATGTTGCGTTTTCAGGCATCAGGCGATGAACTCCAGAAGCTTATTAATTCTATGACAGTGAATGAAACATATTTTTTCAGGGAGGAATATCAATTGCAATGTATGGTAAATTCAGTTCTGCCTGAGATTACAGAAAAAAAACTTGACAGGTCTCCAATTCGTATCTGGTCAGTTCCTTCATCATCTGGCGAAGAACCATATTCTATTGCCATATACCTTCTTGAGCACTGGGAAGGTATCAATTACTGGGATGTGGAGATCATTTCTTCAGATATAGATACCAATATGCTTCATTGTGCAAGGAAGGGGCTTTATTCCCATCGTTCTGTGCAGTATCTGCCTGCTCATATATTACATAAATACTTCAGAAACACAGACGAAGGCTATCAGATATGTGATGAATTGAGAGACGTAATCGAGTTTACACGTGTCAATGTGTTTGACCCTCTGGAAACAAAGCGTTATCGTAATTTTGATATTGTTTTTTGCAGGAACCTGCTTATCTACTTTGATGATATGTCCAGAAGACAGGCAGCAGAGAATCTATATGATGCCATGAAACCAGGTGGGTTTATATTTCTGGGTCATTCAGAATCAATGAGTAGAATTTCACCCCTGTTTAAGGTTCGCAAGTTTTCCGAAGCTGTGGTTTATCAAAAACCTTTATATACGGAGGCCAGACGATGAAGCGTATTCTTGTTATAGATGATGCTGCTACAGTACGTATGTATCATAAGAGTATCCTTCAATCTGAGGGCTATGAAGTAGAAGAATCAATTAATGGTATAGAGGCTATTGAGAAGGCTCTCCAGAATCCTTTTGATATCTACATTGTGGATATTAATATGCCTAAACTTGATGGCTATGGATTTTTGAAAGAATTGAGAGAGTTGGATATTCCCCAGGCTCCTGCGATCATGGTATCAACTGAATCTGACGAGATGGATAAAAAGAAGGCATTTGTTTGCGGTGCGAATTATTATCTTATCAAGCCTGTTAAGCCTGAACAGTTGACAGCAGTTGTAAAACTACTCATTGGAGAGGTGAGGCAATGAACCCTTTGTTGGAACAATTTCTGATTGAATCAAGGGATTTCTTACAGGGAATTGGTGAGAAGCTCATACAACTGGAGAGTGCACCTGACGATGAAACACTGATTAATGAACTCTTCAGGTTGGTACATACTCTGAAGGGTAACAGCGGGTTATTTGACTTTCCTGAAATGACCCGTGTATTGCATGCATCTGAAGATTTGCTGGATACAGTTCGTGCGGGCAGAATAGCATACACGAGAGAACTTGCTGACCTCCTTCTTGATGCCATGGATTTTGTATCAATGCTTTGTGATGAGATAGAGACCGAGGGAACAATAAAGCTGGACCATGCAGAGCAGTCATCGAGACTTACTGCATCAATAAGAGAATTGATAGAAGATGTGGATTCTGGTAATTCCACGGCAGAGATATCAGAAAGTTCTAACAAAGAAGAGGTTCAGTTCAACAGTATTGAAAAACTATCTATCATACCGGATGATATACGTACAGAAGCATATCGTATGGTGATGGAAGGAAAAGATATTCATTATATTCAATACTCCCCTTCTGAGGAATGTTTCTACCAGGGTGAAGACCCCTTTTATCTGGTAAGACAGATTTCTGGACTGTTATGGCATGATATATCTTGCAGACAGCCCTGGCCTTCTTTACAGGAGATGGATGCCTATCTCTGTAATCTTGTATTTACCATGCTTGTAGCCTGTTCCAGGGAAGAGATTGCTGAGCACTTCAGATATGTGATGGATCAGGTCGAGATAGTTGCACTTTCGAGTCATGAGCTTGAGGCTATTTCCAGTGGCCAGGGTGCTAACCCTTTTTCTTCAGAGAATCAAACAACTGAAGTGGCATACGAGGAGAAAAGTCAGAGAGATTTTGTATCTCTGAGTGATGCTGAAAGAGAACTGGTTAAAGAGATAGTTACCATACAGCATGAGATACTTTCTCTTCCTGATGATGTTGAATGGTTCCAGGGCAGGCTTAAGGCAGTAGCAAATACCCTGTCTGCATGTTGTGTGAAGATGGGTAAAAAGGATGCCATCCCTGAGCTTGAGTCATCCCTGAAAGAGGCAATCAGTATATACAATTCAGAGCCTTTGCTGGCATGGCTTGAGAAACACATTATGGCAACTTATAGGTCTGAAGTAAAGCAGCTAACAGGAAAAGAGGTCACGGAAAAGGAAATAAAGGATGAGCCGGTAATTCAGGTATCTCCAGTGCATCCACAGGGATGTAACAGGCAGAAAGAATTCGTGAATTCCGGGAACAAGACTACAGGGAAAATACCTGCCCCTCGCACTGAAGCCAGACTTGCATCAAGAATACTTAAGGTTGATCAGAGGAAGATTGACCGGCTGATGAATCTTATTGGCGAGATGGTTGTGTCCAAAAATGCATTGCCCTATCTAGCAAGCAAGGCAGAGGATGTTTACGGAATCCGAGAGTTGAGTCGGGAAATCAAGTCTCATTACAGTGTAATAAACCGGATAGTAGAAGAGATGCAGGATGCCATCATGCAGGTACGTATGGTGCCTGTTGCCTCTGTGTTTCAGAGATTTCCCCGTCTGGTGCGTGATATCGCCAATAAACTATGCAAAGAGGTTGAACTGATTATTGAGGGTGAAGATACGGAGGCAGACAAGAACATAATTGAATCCCTTGCAGACCCCCTGATACATATAATTCGCAACAGTCTTGACCATGGAATTGAGCCACCTGAAGAACGTATTAAAGCAGGGAAGTCTGCAAAAGGGAGGCTTATTATCAGGGCAACTCAGGAATCAGATCGTGTGGTAATAGAAATCTCGGATGATGGCAGGGGTATAGACCCTGCACACATAAAGCTAAAGGCATATGAAAAAGGGATCATTGATGAGGCAACGCTGGAGCATATAACAGATCAGGAGGCAATCAACCTTATTATGGCAGCAGGTTTTTCAACGGCTGAGACAGTTTCAGACCTCTCTGGCAGGGGCGTGGGGATGGATGTGGTCAGGAGTGCTGTTGAAAAGGTAAAAGGTGAAATACAGATTGCGAGTGAAAAAGGCAAGGGTACACGAATTACTCTTTCTTTGCCTCTTTCAATGGCGGTTACCAATGTAATGATAGTGCAGTCAGACGGGCGGAAATTCGGGGTGCCCATGGATATGGTTGTAGAGACTGTGAGGGTAGCACAGCATGATGTATCCGCTATCAAGGATAAGAAGATTACAGTATTACGAAACCGTGTGATACCGCTCTTTAACCTCAATGATCTGCTGGGCATTAACATGCCCCAGAGGCTGAATGATGACGGAGAGCTTGCAGTGCTTGTGGTTAAAACATACTCAGGGAATGCAGGTATTGTGGTGGATGAATTTTATGAAACCACAGACATCATTCTTAAACCAATGGAAGGGATTCTTGCAGGCATCAGGGCATATGCTGGTACAGCCCTCCTGGGAGATGGTTCTGTATTAATTGTATTAAATCCAAAGGAGTTGGTGTGATGGCAATTGAGTATCAGAAAAATGTGGCATTTTTCAGAGATGTTGTGGCTGTGGATGAGGCTGAGACCCTGCTTGAGTGGTTTCAGAAGAGTCCAGAGGCAGAGATTGACCTGTCAGACCTGTCGCATATGCATACTGCCTGTCTTCAGGTTCTAATGGCAGTCAGGCCCGTGGTTTCTGCCTGGCCTCATGATGAGTTACTAAAAAAATGGCTTCAGTCAGCACTTAAGAAATAAAAGGAGGGTGTTATGGCGAAGATGATCATGATTGTGGATGACTCACAGACCATGATAATGAGTCTCAGGGCAACCCTGGAGATGAATGGGTTCAAGGTAGAGACAGCCCATGATGGTCTGCAGGCCCTGAATAAGCTTAAATCTGGCGTGAAACCAGACCTGATTATCACTGATATCAACATGCCCAATATGGGCGGCATCGAGTTCATTAAGAATGCCCGGACACTTGCAGGGTTACGCTTTACTCCCATACTTGCTCTTACCACTGAAAGCCAGCAGACAAAAAGGGATGAGGCAAAGAAGGCAGGAGCAACTGGGTGGCTTGTAAAACCTGTTGCAGGGCCTGACCTTGTGAAGGTCATAAAACAGGTATTGCCAGGGGCATAACAGAAGGAAAATGATAAAGACAGAAGAAGAATGGGCTGTTAGAAGCTTTTGATTTTTAAAGCTATCTTCTGACCAAGGGAATAGATGGGAGGATTGAATCATGAAGATTAAACAGGATTTACCCTATGCCCGGTTCAGCAAGGTTCAGAATCCCCTTGTAAAGGTAACAGGTATATTCTTTTGTGCTGTAATATTTGTTTCTGTTCTTACCTATATTGGTTATCCTTATCTGACCAGATTCCTTAGCCTGTCACATAGACTTGAATTGAGCCTTACTGTGACATTGGCCTCTCTTGTAGTCTTTCTTATAGCCAACATGATTATAAAGCGATATCTGAAAGATGTTTTAACTGTGGTTTCTGCTCACAATCAATGTGCTGTTCAACATTTGTGTATAAGGCGCCACTATGAGCAGACTGTTTCAGACATCTCAGGATATAATGAGTTGCTCTGCAGCCAGTTAAGCGAGGCAGTTGCTCAGACCGAGAGCGAGGTGCTAAGGGTGGTGGAAAGGATGATGAATATCCATAACGAAAGCAGGTCTCAGATGGAGCGCATAGGGTCATCTACAGATAAAAGCAACGAACTGATTGCCACCATGCGCCAGCAAGTAAAACAAAACGAGGAGATTATTAAGGTGCTGGAAAATTTTTCACGTGTACAGTCCTCTCAATTGGAAGACAATCTGAACCGTATCCAGCAGCTCTCTGATGATATAAAGCAGTTGAGTCCTCTGGTAAATATTATCACGGAAATTGCCGATCAGACCAACCTGCTTGCCCTTAATGCTGCCATAGAGGCTGCACGTGCTGGAGAGTCAGGCAGGGGGTTTGCGGTGGTAGCTGATGAGGTACGCAAACTCTCCAACAGAACCAATGAAGCAGCAAAGGATATCTCAAAGAGGATTGCAAGGGTTACAGAACGTGTGGAGAAAGAAATCGAAAACGCCTTCCATGTATTAGAGCAGAATAGGAAATCTGATGAATTGAAGAGGCTTTCTGACTCATTAAAAGAGATCGAAAGTCGATTCGGGGATGCTGCGCATGTTCTTGAAGAGGTTATACATGGCATTGATGAAGCGAACAGGGTGATA
>JALUSH010000140.1 GCA_027016675.1 Thermodesulfovibrio sp. | reverse complement strand
GTTTAATTGCTTATAGTCTTATTCTGATACTTAATAAGCAAGATTTTTTATGATATAAATCATAATTGCTTTACTTTATTCTATTTTATCTGATACAATTGGTAAGGAAATTATAAAAGTGCTACCATGTTCAACCCTACTTTCAATCCGAATATTTCCATTATGATTGTCAATGATCCTTTTTACTATTGGCATACCAAGCCCTGTACCTTCTCCAGGAGGTTTTGTGGTAAAGAAGAAATTGAATATATTGTTGATCACTTCATCTGACATGCCAGGTCCATCATCGCTTATCAGTATCTGAGCATATTGTTTTGCATGTCTTGTCTCTATCCGTAATGTTCCTCTGGAATGGACCTTAAACATGGCGTATTCTGCATTATTGATAATGTTTAACAGTGCCTGCTCAATCTGGTTCGGGATAACATAGGCAAACACAGGTTCATCTGAGAATGCTGTTACGACCTTTATATGTTTCTTTCTCAAATCCACCTCTTTAAGCTTCAGAACGATTCTTACTATCTCGTTTAGATCCATGGATATCTTCTCTTCCTGTCCACTTTTTCTTAAAAAGTTGAGCATATTACCAATTGTCACACTGATTCTTGTTGATGCCTCAAGTATCTTTTTTGCATATTCTTTTACTGTCTTTTCGTCATGTGACTCATAAAGCAGGAGTTCTGAGAATCCTACCACTCCGCTCAAGGGATTGTTTATCTCATGCAGTATGCTTCCCAGCATGACTCCGGCTGTGGATAGTCGCTCTAAATGAAGCAGGTTTTCCTGTAGTTCTGTAACCTGCTCATAGTCTCTGATCTTTTCTATTGCCCTTGAAACTGCTACTACCATAAGTTTGAAGATTGACAATTCGTTTTCTGTTAACTCCATGTTGCTGGATATCCTGATGGTTCCTATATTTTTATTATTTGTTACAATTGCTTCCTCGTAGTTCTCCTTATAATCTCCATTATCGGGAGTTTTTTTTACTATCTCTTCTCCCTCTCTTTTTATTAAAATCTCTGCATGGTATCCTGGAAAAATGTTGTTGAGATAGTCAAGGGTCAGGTCAAGAACGTAATCTTCGGTCTTTTGCTGGTAAACCAAAAATGTGAAGCTTGAAAACATATGGAGTCTGCTGTTTATCTGATAGATGTTCTGGGACATTCTGTTGAATATCTTTGCAATCTTTGCTATCTCGTCGTTTCCTTTAACAGAAATCCGTTTCTGAAAGTCTCCCCTGGCTACAGCCTTCATGGCGTCTCCAACTTCATCCAGTCGTCTGAAGATACCTTTTTCAAGTGTTATAAATACATAGGATGTTATGAGTATCAATAATATCCAGTAACTTGTAAAATACCTCTTGAACATACTATTCAATCTGTTTTTTTCTCTTGTTATGTCAAAGCCTACCTCAAGGAAACCAATGAGTTTTTTCTGTCCATGACATTTATGACAGACCGGCCTGGCCATGATGGGATAGGAAAGTCTCTTCAGATTATCAGGAGAATAAATAGCCTTCAATGTCTCGAATTTCACGGTTTTTTTATTGTCAAGAAGCCTTATCTCCTTTACCACAGGGCTGACATCTGTCAGATGTCTTAGATTTTTAACAACCTCGTCTTTCCTTCCCTGGGCCATGGTATTTTCAAGGATGGTATATATAGTGGAGGCAATGTTTGTAAGATTTTCCTGCAGGTCTTTTCTTAACTCTTTCTCCGAAGTGGTTACTTCTATGTATAGTAACAAGAGTACAGTTGCTGTAATGCCAGAAAGCAGGATTAAAAAGAGTTTAAACCGGAGGCTTTTTAAGATCGAGCTTTTTTCGTCCTTGTCCATGGAGTTTTGTCTTTTACCTCCATCACGTGAATAAGATACCCGAAGGGATAATCAGGCTGGTAGAGATGGAACTTGTCGAATTCAAACAGTTTTCTTGCTGCAAGGAGGTATCTATAATAAATGTTATCTTTATTCAGGATTTCAACCTTTCCATTGATCTGGAAGCTTATATATTGTAGCCCCTTTTCAGTTTTCATCATTCCTACATAGAGTAGAGATGCATAGGGTTTCTCGGTTAGGTTCTTGAAGGCCCTTCCTTCAAAGATTTCAAGTCCACCAAGAACCTCTGGATTGAAATTATCCCTATCTCTGTAGAGGGACTGCATTGCCTTTACTCTTTTCAGAAGGCTTTCCTCCCATGACATGCTCCTTGCCTCTGCTATGGTTGCTTCGAAGAGATCAGTATAGTCTCCGAGTTTCTCATCTTTTGGAATAAGTCCAAGTCCTTTAACTGTCATATTTACAGGAAAGGTTTCCCTGTCATTCCAGGTAGCCATCACAGGGAGATGGGCTGAGAAATACCTGAGAGGTTTTTCTGAAACAAGGTCTTTTATGAAATCCAATCTTGATGTAACGAGCCACTCAAGAAAGACTTCCGGGATAGAAGTGGTTTTGAGTGTTTTCATTGCCGACTCCTTTTATGAGAATTTTTGAATTTATTGATCAGCTTTTCATGATGACCATGTCCCTTGAACTCATCAATGAGTTCTGATGTTATCGTCTTTATCCCTCTTTCCAGTGCCTTCGATTCAATCATACGGATAATCTTTCCTCTCATAAAAGCAGGGATCCTCTTTACACGTTCGGCTGCTGATGGTTCCCATTTAAGAGAGGACTGAAGAGATTCCTCTGGTCTGACAATGGTTTCTCTTCGGGGGATATACCTACAGAGGCTGTCCTCTGCAAGCAGATCGCCTGTTTCAACATAGGCCCTTGCCCTGCATCCGCCACATATCTCTCTGTATTCACATATTCCGCATCGACCTTCATATTTTGATAGCCGTAGAAGATCCAGTTCAGGGGATTTTTCCCATATGTCTATGAGTGAACTCTCTTTGATACTGCCTAACTTCAGATCCATATAAGGACAGGGTGTTACATTACCTTCGGGGTCTATTCTCATGTAATGCCTTCCTGCAAGACATCCCCTTGAACCTTTGTACAGACCGGAACCTGTTTCGTAGATCATTTTGTAGATATGAGGTGCACATCTAACCCGTATCATGAGCCTCTTTTCTGCATTATAGAGTTTTAATATCTTCTTCAGTGCCTCTTCATAATTTTCAGTGGATATCTCGGTCTTCATGGCCCTTCCGGTGCAGACAAGGAAGAAGAAGTTTACAGCCTTTACCTTCAGGGCAACTCCAAGTTCAACAATGGCATCAATCTCATGGATGTTTCTGTCTGTCAGGGTTATATCGATCTGTGTCTCTATACCCTCTTCATGGGCATATCTTAGTGTTTCAATGGATGCCTCCCATGAGCCTTCAAGACCACGGAATGTATCATGATATTCCTTCCGGACCGAGTCTATACTTATACCGATTCCTTTAAG
This sequence comes from Thermodesulfovibrio sp., assembly GCA_027016675.1. Classification (GTDB taxonomy): domain Bacteria; phylum Nitrospirota; class Thermodesulfovibrionia; order Thermodesulfovibrionales; family JdFR-85; genus JAADHP01. The sequence continues at coordinate 7,563 of JALUSH010000140.1, read as the reverse complement.
TCCTGCGTCTTTCAAAGCAGTAATATTCTGACGGTCGAGCACTGTCCCGTTGGACCCCATTACTGTTATGAATCCACTTTCACTTGCATATGAAACAATATCAAAGATATCCCTTCTCAGCATGGGTTCTCCCCCTGTTAAGATGAGCATCAGATGGTGATTCAGATAAGTGAGTTCGTCTATGACAAGCATTGCCTCTTCAGTGGAGAGTTCCTCTGTTGAGTCAGGCACTGCATTAATATAACAGTGAGGACAGAGGAGATTACATCTCTTCGTGAGATTCCAGGAGACAATATATGGTCTGTTTTCTAAATTTCCCATCCTTTGAACTCTCTATGCATTGTTACAAATACACTGCATGGCGCAAACCTTACCACATTTTCAGCTACTGAACCTATATCAATTCCTTTTACGAAATGCCTGCCTGTTCTGCCTGTGAAAACCACATCAGCCTCAATATCCTTTGCATAGTCACATATTGTCTTGTAGATATGTCCTGCCATAACCTTTCTGAAAACTCGTCTCTGTACTGCAGGTCCCCAGCCTTCAAGGTTATCAGGGATCAAGATATTGCATTCCTGTACAGCCCTATCAAGTATCATGCCTCCTACATTTTCAAGGCCTTTGTCAATGAACTCATCGTGTATTCTTTCCTGCTCCTCGGAGTTGAAATTGAATCCTTCTAACGTTGCCACAGAGTCCTTGAGTTTCCTGAATAATGCCCTGTGGAGTTCAACATCAAAGACATAAACAAGATGTAGTTCTGCGTTGAAGTATTCTGACAGTAAATTTGCAATCCTGAGAGTATCAATTGCAGAAGAACTTCCATCGAGACATACAACAAACTTTTTAAAGCTCACAGGTCTTTTAATAATAAAGAAGTTTCTATTATTATCCCTCAATACCCTGAGACATACACTTCCTATAAAACCTTCTTTTGCTGCATTAAAACCTGAAGAACCCATGATAACAAGCTCTGGTTTTTCTTCTTCTATTACTTCATTGATAACCTTGAAGTTTTTACCCTCTCTAACTATTGATCTGTTTTCTATTCCCTCAGCGTTTAACAGTTCCTCAATGGGCTTTACATAGGTCATGGAGATGCTTTCAAGACCCATGTTAATGAGTTTCTTGTGACCCGTTCGCTGTTTGCTGAGAAGGGCCTCATCCTGGTATTTTGATGGAATGATTGGTTCCATAATCCTGAAAGCACCTTCGTGCATCCGTGCATTGTAGGCATGCACTCCTATTACCTGACAGTTCAACGTCCTGGAAATCGTAATTGCAGCATCTGTGGCTTCATGAGAGAGTTCACTGTTATCCACACAGAGAAGTATCTTTCTGATATAGTTCTTCATTTGTTAAATTATAGAAAAACACAGGGAAGGATTCAGTAACTTTAGTTACATTACAAAGTCTACATCAAGACAGTCTGCAGAACAAGGGCTGTTCCTATAAATACAATGCCAGAAATGGTTAGTCTCCTTATAAAAGAGATCAGTGGCTGGCGGGTTTCCTCATGCCTTCCAGTAAGATAGAGCAAAAGAGCCCACCCGGGCATGAACGTGCCCATCACAAAGAGAAAGGTAAAGAGAGCGCTCAAGGGTGAATACTGCCACATACAATATATGCAGTGATGCCCAGGGATATTCATTACCCTGGGAGAGATAACCTCGAAATAGGCTAATACAGTGACAAAGGCATTAAGCATGGCAAACACAGAGGTAGCCATGAGTAGCAAAGGCGGTTTTTCCTGCTTGTAAGCCTTCAGGTAACTCAGCCACAACAGGATCAACAAAACAAGATTGGTGAGATAGTAGAGAAAAAGCAACGATGATTGATAGTTTTTTCCCAGTAAAGATGAAGATATGATGGATGTCTTTCTTTCTGCAAGATCAAATACAGTGGTGCAGCAGGCTACGTCTACCTCCACATCAAAGCCCAGGATGTAGTAGATCTGCAGAACACTGTCCAGTATCATGAAGGTGCTTATTAAAAAGAGAAAGAACATTTTTCTCCTGTCAAGAGGAGAACGCTCGGTTTTGTTGTCCAGCCTGTCAAGGAGCAACCACCATCCAACGAGGAAAAAGAGTGAAACCTTGACGATCTGAACAATACCTGACAGTGTTCCCTGGGCCTGGGTTACACCGAATATGCACATGGCTCCCTGAATATAGGGTACAAAGGACTGCAGGGTTATATAGAAGAGGGGCAGGGTGAAGGCCTCTGCCACCAGTATCACATGGGCGATATGCAGCAGCAGGTATCCTTTTTCATTGAACTGTTCCTGCAAGTCTCCTTTCTTGCCTTCAGAAAGATAAGCTCTCAGACTTACTACAGTGAGAACCAGGGAGAGTCCACCAAGAAGGATGGTACTGAAGAGATAGACAATGGAATAGACATTGAGAATCATTCAACCAGCCTGCCACCTGATAGCTGGAAGGTCTGATCTGCCTCGGAAAGGAGATGTCCGTCATGGGATGAAATAATAATGCTTTTTCCCTTCTCTCTGAGTTCCCTGAGAAGTTGCATGATCCTCTCCGCTGTTTTGTGATCAATGTTTGATGTGGGCTCGTCAAGAAGGAGTATTTCAGGATCGTTCACCAGTGCCCTGGCAAGTGAAAGACGCTGGCGTTCACCACCACTGAGTTGTTCAGGGGTATGTGTGTGCCTGTGGTAGAGCCCCAGCATCTCGAGTAAGTGGAGCGCCCTTTTTTTCCTCTCTGATGTATTGACACCCAGCGGTATAAGAGGGTATGTAACATTCTCCCATGCTGGAAGGCGTGGTATAAGATTATAGTCCTGGAAGAGAAAGCCCATTGTGTCCCTTCTGAGCCTTGCAAGAGCAGCATCTGAGAGTTCATTAACTGTCCTGTCATTAATAATCACGCGGCCCTTTGTGGGTCTTTCAAGAGTGCCTAAAATACTTAAAAGGGTGGTTTTTCCTGAGCCAGATGGGCCTGTTATGAGGGCAATAGTCCCTTTTTCTATTGAAAGATTTATGCCTGTAAGCGCCACCACTTCGTTGCTCCTGCCCAGTGGGTAACTCTTATAAAGGTCTTCACATATTATAATCTTGCTCATCTAAGCACCTCAGCAGGTGGGGTGGTTGCTGTCCTCCATGTGGAATATATGCTGCCCACCAGAGTAAAGATGAGAGAGAAAAAGATTGCCATCAAGAGTGTTCCGAAGGTGAACTGTACGGGTATCCTGAATGGTGCAATGCTATCTATCTCAGCAATAAACATCTGGGCTATGAATGCGCCGTTAAAGAGTTTCAGCCAGATATAGGATATCAAAACCGAAACCGGTGCACTTATTAGTGCTATGATGGTATTCTCAAAGAATGCCATCTGCAAAACCTCATCTGTCTGCCAGCCTGTGGCTTTCAGTATAGCCATCTCTTTTTTTCTCTCTGTTAGCCCAGTGCCTGATACAATCAGCATTACGGGTATTGCAAGGATGAAGGCAAAGGTGTAGAGAAGGACAAAGATACCACCCTTGCGGTTAAATCCTCTCTTGACATACTGTTTTGCAATGGACTTGGACTGTATCCTGAAGTAGGCATTCATCTGTTGTATTGCATCTGCCACATCCTGTAGCTTGGTGGGGTCTGCATATACTGCGATATCCGAGACAAAGTCTTCCATCTCGTATATGGTGATAGCATCATCAATACCCATGAGTATGAGGTCAGAACTCCATATGGATGTGTCTGAGTCAAATACGCCTGCAACCCTGTAGACCCTTTTCATTATAAAAGGACTGTGGTCTATAATGGCCGTCACTCTGACTCCAAGGCTCAGATTGCTACCCACCTCAAGGCCCAGTGCCCTTGCCAGTGCCCTTCCAACCACGATTTCCCCATCGTCTGGTAGTTTTCCATCTATGATCTTTACAGTCTCTTCTATCTCATCAAGGGGGATACCAAGCAAAACACAGAGTCGACCTTCTACATAGATCCTGCTGATCACCCTGGGTACTGCCTTAAGCACGCCATTGATCTTTTTTATCTCATCTGCCACCTCCATGGGAATCATGCCGTTTCTTCCGTACATGTCCATGGTAACATAGAGGTCAGCACCTTCCTGAACAGAGATCAATGCTTCCTTTTTTATTCCTTCCAGCAGGGCAAGGGCAGACACAAAAGGTGTGATTATCACTACAAGACAGATTACCACCACAAATGTTCTTAGCCTGTGTCTTAAGAGATTAGCTGTAGCTACTGTAAGAATTCCCATTGTTTTCATTGCTCTGTCTCCTTAATTATCTCCTCACTGGCCTCCTGGAGTGCCTCCTTGAAGGTAGCTATCCTGCCCCCGTATTTAGCAATAAACCTTTCAGCCTGACTCTTTGAGGAAAAGGTGATCTTGCTCCTCCTGGTCATTGTTCCCTTTGCCCTTGAGCCTATTACATAGACAGCCATATCAGCCTCTATCATGTTAAAGGGATTGAGGTATTCAGCTACCTTTATATTCTCTGGCTTCAGATCCATTTTCATGCTCAGTATCACAAGGCAGGCAATGGAGCAGGTGTAAAATCTGCCCTTGTCCGTGTCAAAAACATACCTTGTCCTTGCAAACCTGTTTCTGTCCATACCGCAGTTGTCGCATCTGATATGAGAAGTGAAGGCTGGTGGATTCTTGAAGGGATGTTCAAAGGGGCTGGTGTCCTGTCTTCCCGCACAGGAACCAACAAGTATAACGCATCCCAGAACTATACTAAAAATTCTCACTGAATTCACTTATGCTCATACCCCTTGAAGGAGAGTATACATATCCACCTGGCACAGGGTGGAGGCTTGTTTCCTCCACATGTTCGATCCTGGGGTCAAAGATGTTAAACCCCCACCTTGGATTCACAGATGCCCCAAGACCAAAACCTGATGAGAGTTTCTGGAATTCTATCACCCTGGAATAGTCTTTTTCACTGATTGAGTCAAAGGCAAGGAGAAATAATACCAGTATGTTCAGAATTATCACCACAGTAAGAAGTCTTTTCATGGCTTTGCCTCCAGCATCTCAAGTGTTATCTCATTGAAACGGACGATCCTGCCACCGTGCTTCTCAATGAATCTCTCTGCAGATGTCCTGTCCGAGAATGGTACAAGTTCATTACCCATTGCCCCGGAAATGTTGGCATCATAGACATAGAAGGCTTTTTCTGCATCAATCCATCTGCCAGGACTTTTCCAGTCCTGACCAGCCATGTCAGTAACATAGATGGCTCTTATTCCCCTGGGCCTGTCAGGCTGGAGATAGAGGCTCATCATCTCCTGAACACAGCAGAACTTGTCAACCCTTCCATCCCTGTAGAGTATCTCTGCCTTTGGGCCTGGATAGTCCAGTATAATCATTCCGCATAATCTACAACTATCGCCCCTTTTGATCTCAACAGGAGGTGGTTTTATCGATTCTTCCTTCTGAGCGCATGAGACCACCAGAAGCAAAGCCAGAACTATCAGAGTTGTATTTTTTTTAATCATTGCCTGCTCAGTCTTTTATGCAGTACAAGCCCTAAGCCAAAGACCATGATCGCAACAATAGGTGGCATGACATAGACCTTCACGGGTGTTGGTGGTTCAAGCATCAGGTAGTACCAGGCAGAAACGGCACACTTGACACCTGCCTCTTGTTCTCTTCCATCAAAGGCAGAAACAGAGAAGGGAATGAATCTGCCTGGCTCAAAGGCAATATCATTTTTATCATCAGTGGTAAGGCTTCTTGTGAATATTACACGATAGAGTCCATAACTGTAATTTGCCGTGGCCTTTATATTCTGAGTCTCCTGAGCCTGGAGATCTTCATATCCACTGGCTGTGTATTCTGCTACAGTACCATCAGCCTTCCACCACCACAGATTCACTGGGTGTCGGTCATCTCCCATAAAGAAATAGGGTTTTTCCACACCCTCTGGTATCTTTTCTGGAAACTGTATTCTTATCGCATCAGGAGGATTACCATCATCACCCCTGTTTGGTCTCTTGTCAACCCATTCAAGCATTATGGCAACTCTGTCGTCAGTGTAAACACCTCTCACCCTGACGTTGCTGATTACAGGGGTGAAATCGCGGGGTTCAAATATCACCTGTCCACCCATGGGAAGGTCAAGATACTCAACTGCATCCCACAGGGGGTCATCAGTTTTTTCAGGGATATTGTCGACTCTTTTAAGTATCAGGGATATCCCAAGGTGTCTTTTTAGTTGTAGGGATTTTATGAAGTATGCAAGCGCCCATCTCTGTTCATCTGTCAGGGAGTCCTGGTAAGAGGTCATGGGTGTACCATTGAATCCTGTTGTTATGGTCCTGTAGATGTCCTCCACAGAAGAGCCGTTTCTCATCTCCCATGGATAGGTATAGTTGCGGGGGTATATCCTGTGCCCCCAGTCATCCTTGAAGTTTTCCTCCCAGCCTTTCTTGCCGTCACCCCTGCCTTCCAGACCATGGCATTCCACGCACTTGGCCTTTTTGAATATCTCCTTGCCCTTTTTTATCATTTCCTCCGAGAAGGGGGGTGCCTGTATTTTAATGGGTTCGGGTTCATATTCAAAGACGTCAGGGGCGAAGTTCTTTATGTACTCTGTCAGGGCCTTCACTTCTTCGTCACTGAACCTCTTCCATGGTGGCATGGTTGTTCCAGGGTTACCATTTCTTATTGATCTGATGATGTCCTGATCGGTTGGTGGCTCACCAGTTGGAGTGCTGCGGAACTTATATGTACCCATGGTGAAATCCCTTGGTGTGGGAAAGGTATAGTCCTTTGTATATCCCTCACCATCACCCTCATACCCATGACACTGAGCACACCATTGTTTGTATATTTTCTCTCCTTTTTCTTCCTGACCAAAACCCCTTGCCGGTGTCAGGGTGAGAATGAGTAATAAAATAACAGCTGTCCACATATCAGAACCTCCTATTCCCAAGTTCTCGGTTTATTGCCCGTTGCTTCATAAATAAAGAGTATCACCTGCCATATCTGATCCTCTGTAAGATAGTCTTCAAAGGGAGGCATTGCCGAGTCCCAGGGGTGGGAACCAGGTGGCAGCGCCTTCCAGCCCTTTGCGATTCTCCAGAACACAAAGGATTCCGGTAACTGTGCAATAGTATCAGTGCCTCTGAATGGTAGAGGTGGAGGGTTGAATGCCTGTTCAAAGAGCCCCCTACCATCAAGATCATCACCGTGGCAAAAGAAACAGTTCTGGTAGTATATTTTCTTGCCTTCCTCTATATGTTTCTTCAGCCGGTCGGTCTCCTTGCGTAAGGGGTTTTCCAATCCCAGGATGTTTATGGTCTTGCCCCTGAAAGTTATCTCCTGTGGAGGCTCCGGGTGTACAATCCTTCCGGTAACAGGGGGTTTGTAGGAGGGGCGAACCTTTGCGTAGGTGATATAACCAGCAAAGACAGGTATAGCAATAAATACTATAAGTATTCTCTGGAGTTTCTTGTTCCTGTCGGCAAGCACTGACCTCATGGGCTCAAGAAAGGCCCTGAAGGTCTCTTCTTTAATTGAGAAATAAATCAAGAAGGCAAACATGGACATGGCCATGTACATTACAATCACC
>JALUSH010000139.1 GCA_027016675.1 Thermodesulfovibrio sp. | reverse complement strand
TCTCTTATCAGGGACTACCATGACTTTTACAACTTTGTCCACCATATCTACAATCTGCTTTGCAACTCTTACTCGACAAAGTTTGAAAAATGTTTTAATATTAATACGGGACATCGTTTATCCTCCTTCTGGATTGAGATTTTTGGTGATTTCTTATCCAGAAAGGATAACGATGTCCTTCCTTTATGTCAATACTTTACCAACTAATTTGGAGAAGAACCAAACCTCTATGAGTAAATTATTTTTCGTAGAGGAACTCTACTTTTGGTTCTGCCCTCTTCTACTTACTTAAAAAATCCAGGATCTCCTCAGAGAAGTCTTCCATCTCAATAATCATTCTTCCTGCCATGCTCAGATAATAGTTATATCCAATAACTGCGGGTATTGCAGCAGCAAGTCCCATGGCAGTGGCGATCAAAGCCTCGGCAATCCCTGGCGCTACAACAGCCAGTGAGGCTGACCCTGCTGCACCAATTCCGTGGAAGGAATTCATGATTCCCCAGACTGTACCAAAAAGCCCGATAAAGGGAGTGGTAGAGCCTGTTGTGGCAAGGAAATTAAGATACCGTTCCAGGCGGGCACTCTCAAGGGTTGCATAACGTCTTAAGGCCCTTCTCAGTTCTTCTCTGTTCGTTGACTCTTCACTATATACAGCCCTGTATATCCGTGCAAGAGGGCTTACTAAAAGATGTCTGCTTGCCTGAAGTAGTGCTTTTTTATTATATCCGCTGTCGTAAAGTCTTAAAAAGCTCTGGTTTTCTTTTTTGGCCCTGGCAAAGAAACGCCATTTATATAAGATAATCGCCCATGAAATTACAGAGAAAAAAAGGAGTATTGCAATTACCATCTTCACCACTGGTCCGGCATTCAAGACCAGCTTCAACGCTGTAGAACCGCCCATAGTATTTAAAATCCTCTCCCTGAATTAGATATCTATGTTCCTTGCCTCAAGGGCATGTTTTACTATGAATTCCTTACGAGGCTCTACCTGATCTCCCATCAATATTGTAAAGATCTCATCTGCCTGAACAGAATCTTCCACTGTTACCTGAAGTAGTGTTCTTTTCTCGGGGTCCATTGTGGTCTCCCACAGTTGCTGTGGGTTCATCTCACCAAGGCCCTTGTATCGCTGGATTGTCAAACCCTTTCTGGCTATATCCAAAACGGTGGTGAACAGATCTTTTATATTTTCAAAGGAGCGATCTTCTTCTTTGACCTTAATAACATATGGTTGTGGCGCAAGGTCCTTAACAATCTTGTATCTGACCTTTAACTCTTTGAAATCAGGAGAATTTAAGAACTCATCCATCAGTCTTACCCTTTTACCGAGTCTCCTGATTTCCACAGCATAACAGGCATGTTCTTCATCAAAAGTTATGTCCAATATTTTTACATTTGTAAATTTCTCCTGAATTTCTTTGCACAGAGAATCAAGTACCACTTTGTCTTTTAGTATGGTGTCATCAATGTCTTTACTTAGAAGATATTCCAGTATATCTATATCCTTTCGTCTCAGGACAAACCAGTTCAGAAGATTTACATACTCGTAAATCCTTTTAAGCACGGATATAACCGCCTTTCCTTTAATAAACTCTCCCCTATAACGAATGGAAACATCTTCAGAGGCCAGTTCAAAGAGCATCTCCTGTAATTCAGCATCACTCTGGATGTATTTCTCGGTACGTCCTTTTTTGACCTTATACAATGGTGGCTGCGCAATATATAGATAGCCATGTTCTATAATGTCTGGCATCTGTCTGTAGAAAAAGGTAAGAAGTAGTGTTCTGATATGGGCACCATCTACATCTGCATCTGTCATCAATATGATCCTGTGATAGCGAATCTTTGATATATCAAACTCCGGGCCCACTCCAGTGCCAAGGGCTGTTATCAGTGTTTTTATCTCTTCTGAAGAGAGCATCTTATCAAGACGAGCCTTTTCAACATTCAGGATCTTTCCTCTGAGAGGCAATATGGCCTGGAAACGCCGGTCACGGCCCTGTTTAGCAGAACCACCTGCTGAATCACCCTCTACAATAAAGAGCTCGCTCTGTGCAGGGTCTTTCTCAGAACAGTCAGCAAGCTTTCCAGGCAGACCTGCATCCTCAAGTGCACCTTTTCGTCTTGCCAGCTCTCGGGCCTTACGGGCAGCATCTCTTGCCCTGGCTGCCTGTAGTGCTTTATCGATTATCCTTTTTGCATAAGCAGGATGTTCTTCGAAGAACTGCCCAAGCTGTTCATTAACAATGGATTCTACTATTCCTTTTACTTCTGTATTTCCCAGTTTCATCTTTGTCTGACCTTCAAACTGAGGCTCCGGAACTTTTACACTGATTACAGCTGCAAGTCCTTCTCTTATATCTTCTCCAGATAGAGAGGTCTTGCCATTTTTTATAAGCCCAGAAGACTGCGCATACTGATTTGCTGTTCTTGTAAGGGCAGATTTAAACCCTATGAGATGGGTGCCGCCTTCACGGGTGTTTATATTATTGGCAAAGGTATAAATTGTTTCCGTATAGGAGTCATTGTACTGCATGGCTATCTCCACAATAATCCCATCTCTTTCACCTGATATATAAATGGGTTTGGGATGAAGGGGGGTCTTGTTTTTATTTAGATGTTCCACAAAAGAGACAATGCCACCCTTGTAATAGAACTCCTGTTTTTTTCCAGATCGTTCATCAGCAATAGTAATCCTGAGACCTCTATTTAGAAAGGCCAGTTCACGTAACCTTTGAGAAAGTATTTCAAAGCTAAATTCAGTTGTCTCAAATACTTCATTGTCGGGTTTAAAGGTTATCTTTGTTCCTGTGGAACGTGTTTTGCCAATAATCTCTAACGGCGTTACAGGCGTGCCTCTTGAAAACTTCTGTGCATATACATTGCCATTCCTCTTGATTTCCACCTCCAGCCACTCTGAGAGTGCATTAACCACAGAGACACCCACACCATGTAATCCACCAGAAACCCTGTACGCCTTTGCTTCGAACTTTCCACCAGCATGAAGCTCTGTAAGAACTATCTCTGCTGCCGAGCGACCTTTAGGGTCACCAGGATGGGGCTCTGTTGGAATGCCTCTTCCATCATCAATTACTGTACAGCTCCCATCATGATGAAGAACAACCTCTATATTTTTACAATACCCTGCCAGTGCCTCATCAACACTGTTGTCAACAACCTCATAGACCAGATGATGCAATCCCTCAGGACCAGTAGAACCAATGTACATTGCAGGACGTTTGCGTACTGCCTGCAGGCCTTTTAAAATCTTGATATCTTCTGCTGTATATTCATTTGCCTCTTTCTTCATCAACCGACCTCCTGATTCAATTTATATATTTTATCATTTTGGGATAAAGAAAATTTGAAAAAATTCTCCCACCTACCTCAGGGCTAAGTTCAGTGTGACAGGAACGGTTGTGTCATGCCTACTCTTGTACTGAATAATGTTTCAGCATCTTGTATTTAGCCTCTTAGATGATCCTGAAACAACGTTCAGGACAGGTTTCAGGGGGACATGATGTTTGTAAGAGCCCATTTGTTTTTATTTTTAAAGTGAAACTCCCCCGACAGGAGTCGGGGGCTTCTTGTTATCCAAGCTCTAAACCTAATTGACCCTTATCATCTTTCTCCTGATGTTCTACATATTGCAAAATAGCCCTTTCAT
>JALUSH010000138.1 GCA_027016675.1 Thermodesulfovibrio sp. | reverse complement strand
GATCGGACACTCTGTGGTAGCGGTGGACAGAGAGATGGCAGAGGATGTGTTCGTGAGAAGGGTACGGTGAATTGAGTTAAAACAGGTGGGATGGATCTTATTTTTACAGAGGAATTCACGATTTCTTCATAAGAAACAGTTATACTATTATGAAACTTATAAAAAGGAGGCAATGATGAAAATGCTTTTTCCTGGACTGGTATCTGTATTGGGCTTGGTGGTTGGAGCGGACTCTGAGGCCCTTGCCCAGGGCTACGGAGGCTGGGGTATGGGGCCCGGCATGATGGGCTGGGGCTATGGTATGGGATGGTTATGGATGATAATCATGATAGTATTCTGGGTTGCAGTTATCGTAGGCATTATCCTTTTGATAAGATGGATTATACTCTCCATGAAGAGCACATCACAGCATGGCATACAGGAAGAGTCAGCACTTGATATTCTGAAAAAGAGATATGCCCGTGGCGAGATAGACAGGGAGGAGTTTGAGCAGAGGAAAAAGGACCTCTTATCATAAATCTCAAATGCGTTTTAAACATCTACTTCTGATCTCAGCACCCCTCTTCATAAGCCTCTTTCTCCTATGGCGGTTTCTACGTCCTCTGAATATATTTGTTGTTGATAAAAGGTTTGAAAGACCGATACATATAGAGACCCCCAAGAGATTAAGTTCTGTCACTGCAGAAGGATGCTCGAAATGCCATGAAGATATCTATAGAGAATGGTCGAAAAGCATGCATGCACAGGCATGGAGTGATCCATACTTTCAGGCAGATTATAAATATGATGGTTCGCAGCAGATATGTCAGAACTGCCATATCCCGCTTCAGAATCAACAGGAAAATTTAGTCCTTGGGTTCAGAGACAGAGACAAGTTCAAACCAATTCTAAAACCAAACCCTGATTACGACCCTGATCTACAGAATGAAGGAGTAACATGTGCTGTCTGCCACATAAAGGATGGAAAGATTGTTGGCCCTTTTGAGACAAATCGTGCACCCCATTCCGTAGAGGTTGACCCTGAAATGACTACAGGAATGAAATATTGTATAAGATGTCATGTAGTCTCGGGAAAAAGATGGGATACATTCTACAGGATTCCTCCATGTGGAACTGTGGTAGAGATACAGGAAGGAGACAGTGAGCCTGATTGTGTGGGCTGCCATATGCCCGAGATAATCAGACCGGTTGCTATAGGTATGGAGCAAAGAAAAGGCAGAAGGCATCTCTTCCAGGGCGGACATCATCCCGAAAAGGTCAAAGGGGATTTGAGGGTTGAATACAAGAAAGAGGTTGAGAGGAATAGTATTAAATACATATTCATACTCACAAACGTAGGAACCGTTCATTACCTGCCCACAGGCACGCCAGACAGGCATCTAACCCTTGAACTGAAATTACGTGACAAGAAAGGTCAGATTATTAAAGAAAAAACCTATAAGATGAAAAGATACATACTCTGGAGACCTTTTATAATTGACATCAAGGATACAAGGCTCCCCTATAGAAAACCCCGTAGATTCATTTTTGAATTCAGCCGTTATAGTAAAGCAGCGGTTCTTGATGTAACGGTCAGATACCATCTGCTTGATGAGAAAAGAAGAAAAAAGATCGGTTACAGAAATAAACAGCCAATAGCCTATCCTATACATAAAAGAATTATACCCATTGAATAAACAGGCATTAACCCTTTTTTATTCTTTTCCTCATTATTTTCAGGTGGTTCCTTCTCAAAACCTTTTAGAGACTAATCTTCATTGGAATGGCTTTGAGTTTAAGTTGTCTCCTCCCTGTGATACTATGATATTATTAACGAATCCCTCTGCAAGAGGCATGAGATACTCGATGTCTTTGTCTTGAGGTTGCCTCATGTGAGCACAATCACACTCATGTGTGAAAGTGTAGGCAAACCTGAGGGCATCAAGATACTCTTTTTTAATAAAGCCCCTCTGCACATATTCTCGTTCAAATCTTTCAATCAGATCATGGTGTGTGAGGCTGCCAATGTCTTCGATCTCAAAGAGTCCCATGAGTGCATATATCATGGCATGGTAGAGTTTAGTTAAGGTGGCAAGATTGCTAACTCCTGAATCATTGATAATCTTTGCTTCTTTAAGACTTTCTATAGCCTCACTGAACCTTCTATGCATCACTGTACTTTTCAAGGTACCTCCTTATGAAATCTTCTGAGTTCCTTTAATCATTTTTGTAGTTTTATTATACCCTATTCAAAGGGTAGTCCTTTAAATTTCACAAAATCTTCACAATCTTTTTTTATTATGTTTATATGGAAGAAATTGGAATTGTAAAAAAGGTTGAGGGTGTAACCGCAAGGGTGGTCATCAAAAAGTCTTCAGCATGTGACCACTGTGTAAAGGATGAGTGCGATATGGAGAGTGTCGATTTTGAGGTGGAAGCAATTAATGCTGCCAATGCCCAGGTAGGCCAGACGGTAAAGGTAGTAATGAGGACACAGACGTATATAAAGGGAGCACTCCTTCTGTATATCCTGCCTATCCTTGCCCTTTTTGTGGGCGCTATATTTGGAAAGATATACCTGCCTGATGCATTCAAGGGAATCGGCTCTGAAACCGCTGCCGTGATTGGTGGTTTTCTGATGATGATTATTTCCTTTCTTGTAATAAAGGTTGTCTCCTCAAAGATGGAGAAAAAGACAGAATACAGATCTGTTATTGAAGAAATAATACGATAGTACTTACTCAATAAGGCAACCTTTCCATCAAATTTCTCTTTTGCCTCTGACCCCTCGGTCTCCATTCTACAAACAGTGCCTTTTGTCAATATGCTTGTCTTTATTTTCCAGAAGTATGTATCTCTGCCTTGCTGGCTACCACCTTGCCTGTTACAGTGTCAACAATGTAGTATCCACTGTGATGTGCATAGGAGCCTGACTGAGCTGCCCAGGCGGCAATCTGGTATCTACCCACATCTCCTTTATCTGCCACTGCTGGCTTTGTAGAAAAAAAACCACCAAGAAGATTGGCAGCCAACAGAATTGCTATCACCACAAGCATGATCTTTGTAAAAGTGTCTGGTTTCATAACCATACCTCCTTTAAATCAGTTCTGACGTCCAGGGTATTATTCCTTAGTTGCTATCCAGAAGGGAACCCCTGGAGATTTTATCCTCTTTACGACTCTCTGAGCTTTTGTATCAATTACAATCACTTCGTCTGTCTTTGTCAGCGCAACAAAGGCCATTCTACCATCAGGCGAGAATCTCACGCCGTGAGGTCCATTGCCAACTTTTATAGTCCCCTTGATCTGCCAGTTAGCAGTGTCTATTACTGCTACCACATCGTCACCTACTCCTGTTACATATACATACCTATCATCAGGACTTATAGCAACGCCATGGTGTCCTTTGGAAACGGGCAATAACTTTATAACTTCTTTCTTCTTAAGATCTACTATGGCAACCTCGTTTGTTCCCTTAAGTGTCACTATTAAATATTTTCCATCAGAGGTTATGTCTAAATTATGTGGCACTCCATTACCTGTAATCCGAATCTCTCCAACAACCTCATGTTTCTTTGTATCAATAATGCTTATGGTTTTTGAGCCGCCATTAGTGACATAGGCAAGATCATCAGGTGTACTGAATGTAACATTATGGGGCAGGCTTCCTACCTTAATTCTTTTCATCCTTTCCCATGAGCCTGTTTTGAATACATAGATGTTACTTGCACTGGAACCTTCGTTTACCACATAAATAAATTCACTATCACCTGTTATACCAACACCTTTAGGTGCATCTGAAAGGGGTAATTTCTTAACAATTTTAAATCTTTTAGCATCAATAACATATAGCCTCTTCTCAGCAGTAGAAACAGCAAAGGCATATTCCCCATCAGGACTAACAGCTATATAGGTGGACTTTTTACCAACCCTGATTTTTTCAATAATACTGGCTTTTTCAGGGTTGATTACTGATACCTCTGCAGAATCTCTATTGTTTACAAACAGCAGAAGGGCCTCAACTTTAGATTGTAGCAAAAGAGATATCAAGAAAATATTAAAAGCAACTATAAAAATGATCTTTTTCATTCCTATTTCTCCTTCTCAATAGGTAATTTTATCTTAAAAGTTGTGCCTCTTCCTACAGTGCTATTTACATCAATGGTGCCACCATGAGCCTGTATTACCTCTTTTACGAATGCAAGCCCGAGCCCGGGGCCATATATCTTTGATGTGGAAAAAGGATCAAATATGTATTTTATCTTCTCTCTGGGTATTCCTTTTCCTGTATCGGATACTGTTATAATGATATTTTTGTCTTTGACAGATGTATTAATTTCAAGAACCCTGTCTTCCTTATCCATTGCATCAATAGAGTTTTTGAAGATGTTTGATAAGGCTAATTTTATTTTCCCTCTGTCAAGCAGCACCGGAGGAAGTTCCTCCTGCAGATCCAGCTTTACGGTTATGTTATTATTCCTGAAAATCTCATCAAATATTTCCAGAATCTCGGAAATAACTCTGTTAATGTTAGATGACTCTCTGGTAAACTGATCTGATTCAAACTTGACAAGCCTGTTCACCATTTGCTCAAGTCTTTCCACATCCTCTATGACCCTTTCCATGTATTTTCTATCAGAGGTATCCTCTGGAAGGCCCCTCAGGATCCTTCTTGCAAACCCTCCAATAGAGGTAAGGGGGTTTCTTATTTCATGGGTTATCTGGTCTGTCATCCTTTTTAAGGATTCTCTTCGTTCTTTCTCTATTATCATTTCCCTTCTGTCCTGCATGGAAAGAAAGAGCGCAGGTTCCTGTTCAAAGAGGTTTTTGCATTTTTCTGAACAGAAGTAATAGTTCCTTTTTTGATAGTTAGAAGAAAACCTGCTTGTGTTATCTACCAACATTCCACAGACAGGATCAGCCGTCTTGTTTTTGTCTCTGTCATCTTCAAGGATTTTCATTAATCAAAAATCCTCCTTGCCCTGACCAGTAAGACTACAGACAGGCCACACATGGAAAAAGCGCCCTTAAAACGTATATTTAACCGCAACACGCTCATAAGGCTGCCGCTAAAGTACGCAACGAATCAAAAGACAACGAAATAAAAAACGCTCATCTGAAATAAGCGTTCAGTACATACTGTTGCATCATCCTCTGGGTATTGAAAAAGGAGCCGTTGAATGCAATGGCATGTCTCATTACCTCAATATACCTGTCCTTGTTCTCATAGAACATGGGGATGATAATATGTTCAAGCTTGTCATAAAGTACCTGCGCATCCCTCAACCTTTCATTGTCTTCAGCACCATTGCTGTTTCTTTCTCCTATAGACCAGCCTGTCACATTCTCAATATGCCCTTCCAACCACCAGCCGTCAAGGACACTCAGGCTGGGAACACCATTTAGTGCAGCCTTCATTCCGCTGGTGCCTGATGCCTCCATGGGAGGATGAGGAGTATTAAGCCAGAGGTCAACACCGGCTACAATCATTTTTGCCAGTCGCAGGTCGTAGTCCTGGAGATAGACAACACTTATATGGTCCTTCAATTGTTCCCTGAATCTGAAAATCCGCTTTATCAGTTCCTTGCCTTCTGTATCCTGAGGGTGTGCCTTGCCTGCACAGATCACCTGTAGCTGACCATGCTTTTCGGAAATGGCTTTCAGACGCCCGATGTCTGTGAAGAAAAGGTCCAAACGTTTATATGGTGTTGCCCGACGGGCAAATCCGACCGTAAATATCTCCATGTCCATCCCGGCTCCTGCCTTCTGGTTTACATAGTTTATCAGGTCCTCTTTTACCCTCATGTGTGCCTTATGCACCTCTGTTTTCGTTATGCCGAAGGCCTTTCGCAGGCTGAAGTTGTCCTGCCTCCAGCCAGGAATATAACGGTCAAATAGTTCCTGAAAGGGTAGTGATGCCCATGTGGCAGCATGTATGCCGTTGGTTATGGAGTCAATGCTAAAATCTTTAAACATCATACGGGATACCTCGCCGTGTCTTTTGGCCACTCCATTGACATAGTGGCTTAGATTGAGTGCAAGATAGGTCATATTCAGGGCATGGACATCCTCCATTTCTGAAACCTTTTTTCCTTCCTCAAGCACATGCCTGGCCAGATTCAGGCAAAAAACATCCTTCATCTCCATAAATTCATCACGCTGCAGTACCTGTGCAACAAGGTCAAGAGAGAACTGGTCGTGTCCTGCTGGCACAGGTGTATGAGTAGTAAAGACGCATCTTCTTCTTACAGCCTCGATATCATCACGAGAAATAACCTCTCTTCCTGCACTGCGCGCTTTTTCATCCAGCAGCTCAAGCGTAAGCAGGGCTGCATGACCCTCATTCATGTGAAATCGCTCAATATTATGATAATTCATGGCACGGAGCATTTTCACCCCACCTATTCCCAATATCACCTCCTGACAGAGACGATAGTGATGGTCTCCTCCATAGAGATAATGTGTCAGTGTACGGTCCCATTCAGAGTTTTCAGGGAGATCAGCATCCAGTAAGTAGACAGGAATGATGTGACCGCTCAGTCCTTTTACATCGTATCTCCAGGCATGCAGGTGGACTGTCCGTCCCTCTATCATTACGGCTGTTCTCTCGGGTACTTCCTGAAGAAAGTCCTCCACACTCCATTGCACCGGCTCCTCCTGTTGCCAGCCGTCCTGCTCAAGCCTTTGGCGAAAATAGCCCTTTCTATAAAGAAGTGTAACAGCAACCATTGGAATCCCAAGATCAGATGCCGAACGTATCGTGTCCCCGGCTAATACCCCGAGCCCTCCGGCATACGTCGGCATTCCTTCATCAAGGGCTATCTCCATGGAAAAATAGGCTATTGATCTATCATCCATGTTTCCTCCACGCATTATCTTTATTTTCCCAGTTTGCAATGTAAGTAGTTTTCATGTTCCTGTCTTCTTTCTTTTTGCTCCGTGAGATGTGTATTTACCGAAGACTGATGAATCCTGCGTTAGTGCCTCCACTATTCAAACAGTGTGCCATAGTTATTAAGGTACGCAGACAGTACGAAGGTTTGTAAAGGCATCGTAACCTGTAGCTCTTGCAAGGGGAGGTCAACAATCTTTTCTTTATTCTTATTCAGTTTGATATCCATTAATAGTACACTATTTTCCCTGAAAATTCCATTAGTTTTATCTCTACATCAACAAAGCAATCCACCACATGGGGATCAAAGATTTTTCCTGATTGATTCAATATAAACCTCTTTGCATCTTCAAAGGACAGGGCGTTCCTGTATGGCCTTTCTACAGTAAGCGCATCAAGAGTGTCACAAACAGAAAATATTCTTGCTCCAAGCACTATCTCGTCTCCTTTAAGCCCCCTTGGATAACCTGTCCCATCATAATGTTCATGATGGGAGTATATAATCTCAGCAGCGTTTTTAAAGTATCCAATATGACTTACTATTCTGTATCCAATCTCTGGATGCCTTTTCATAATCTCCCATTCTTCAGAAGAAAGATTTTCATGCTTAGTCAATATACTATCAGGGATACCTATCTTTCCGATATCGTGCAATATGGAACCGCAATAGAGGTCAACAAGTTCTCTTCCTTTGATCTCCATCTCCTGGGCAAGTACCATTGCAAGTTGTGTTACGCGATAGGAATGATTTCCTACCTCATGCTCCTTAGCATCAACTGCATCTACAAGTGCCTCAATTATGGCAAGGTATATTGCCTCCATTTTATCCATTACACCTCCAAGAAATCTGTCTCTGAAATAACACTTTTCACAACAGTACGGCCCTCTGCCATCCTTGAAGATGCCCTCTTTTATCTCTGTCTGACAGGCAACACAATGTGTCATACCTGTAGTTGCTCCTTTCTTGATTATTGAGACTCTTTAAATATAACCACCACGATTTAGCATCATTTTAGTTTTAAAAATCGCGCATTTATAGCCACAACCACTGTACTCAGGGACATAAGCACTGCACCCATTGCAGGGCTCAGAAGTATGCCATACTTGTAGAGAACCCCAGCAGCAAGGGGAATGGCAAATGTATTATAGCCTGTTGCCCATGCAAGATTTTGCATCATCTTTTTATAAGTGGCCTTTGCAAGTCCAATTATTGCTACTGCATCAAGGGGATTGCTTTTCACAAGGACGATGTCAGCGGTCTCTACTGCCACATCTGTACCTGCACCTATGGCTATGCCCACATCTGCCTGTGCAAGGGCAGGGGCATCATTAACACCATCACCTGTCATTGCCACCACAAGCCCCCTTGATTGCACCTCCTTTACCTTTTCTGCCTTTTCATGAGGAAGAACCTCGGCAAAGTAATCATCCAGTCCCAGTTCTTCTGATACCCATCTGGCTACCTGACGGTTATCACCTGTCAGCATCATGCACTGGATCCCCATCTGTTTGAGTCTGGAGATCGCCTCTTTTGACTCAGGCCTTATAATATCAGCAAGCGCTATAGCACCTGCCAGTTTTCCGTCTATCAGAACAAACACCACTGTTTTACCCTGGGATGAGAGCTTTTCTATTCTTTCATCACTCATCTCAATACCCTTTTCTCTGAGATATCCCGGGCTCACTATCATTACATCCTTGCCATTGACCCTACCCTCTGCTCCCTTGCCAGGAATGGCCTTGAATCCATCTAACGAATAGACTCCATCTGAGGCATCCACAATACCCTTTGCTATTGGATGCTCTGAATGTGCCTCCACAGATGCAGCATATTTCAGGAGTTCTTTTTCTTCTATTTCCTGGAATTTGATAATGTCAGTTACCCCGAACCTGCCCTGTGTGAGAGTGCCTGTTTTATCAAATATTATGGCCTGGATATTCCTTCCCCTTTCAAAGGCAGCACGGTCTCTTATCAGGAGTCCATTCTTTGCAGACAGTGCTGTAGACACCGCCACTACCAGCGGCACTGCAAGCCCCAGTGCATGAGGGCATGTTATAACCATTACTGTAACTGTTCTCTCAAGGGCAAAGGCAAAGTCCTTGTTCATTATGGCAAGCCATATAAACAGAGTGATAGCACCACCTGAAATTGCAATGATAGTGAGCCAGAAGGCTGCCCGGTTTGCCAGATCCTGCGTCTTTGATTTGCTCTCCTGTGCCTGCTTCACAAGGTCTATGACCTGAGACAGAAAAGAATCCTTGCCTGTCTTTTCAATCTCTATTACAATGGAACCCTCTCCATTTATAGCCCCACCTATCACCTTTGAACCTTCCTTCTTTGAAACAGGCTTTGACTCTCCCGTCAGCATGGCCTCATTTACTGAGGTTTCACCCTCTACAACCACTCCGTCAGCGGGAATCTTCTCTCCGGGTTTGACCAGAACCCTGTCACCTGTCTTTAGTTCATCAAGGGGCACATCCACTGTGCTACCGTCAGGCATGATCCTGTGTGCCTCAGATGGCATGAGTTTTGCGAGTTCTTCAAGGGCACGGGATGCACCCATTATAGATTTCATCTCTATCCAGTGTCCAAGAAGCATGATGTCAATCAGTGTGGCCAGTTCCCAGAAAAATACCTTGCCTTCCAGCCCGAACACAACAACACTGCTGTATATGTAGGCAGTACTGATAGCTATGGCAATAAGGGTCATCATACCTGGCTTGGCTGACCTTAGCTCATTAAATATCCCCTTGAGAAATGGATAACCACCATAGAAGAAGACAAAGGATGAAAGAACAAAAAGGACATAGAGATCACCAGGAAAGGCGATGGCCTCTTTAAAGCCAAGAAACCTCTGCACAAGGGGAGACAACGCCAGTATGGGAATGGTTACAGCAAGGGATATCCAGAACCTTCGCCTGAAGTCTGCCACCATATGGGCATGGTGGTCATGATGGCCCTGTGCCTTGTGCTCTTCATGTCCTTCGTGTCCTTTTTGATCCATCTTCTCCGTGTGCATTTCATGTTCAGCATGCACCATTTTTCCATGGGTTTCGTGACTACTGTGGTTATGTTGATGCTCTTGCATGAGACCTCCTGACGGTTATGTATATTTGTCCAGTTTTATTTTATTTGCTGGAAATGAACACTCGAAACCATGTTTTCAGAACAGAATCCTTAATCCTTACTTCTCCCTCTTTCTCAAATCCAGCAAATACTGCCTTGCTGCCATTGCTGCCTTTGCTCCCTCACCTGAGGCTATAATAATTCTCTTTCCATAGGCATTTGTAACATCTCCAGCAGCAAAAATTCCAGGATATGATGTGGAACAGTCAGGAGCAATGATAATCTCTCCCCGTTCATTCAGTTCACAGAGGCCTGAAACAAGAGAGGAGTTTGGCTGAAGTCCGATTGCAATAAATACACCCTTTGCAGGAAGTTCAATGATTTCATCAGAGGCCATCTTTCTTATCACAACAGAAGACAGCGTCTTGTCACCCCTGAACTCAAGCGGTGTGTATCCTTCGTATATTTTTAAATTTTTGAAATTCCTTATTCGTTCAATAATTACAGCATCTGCCCTGAGTCCAGAGTCTGAAACCAGATGGATGTTCCTGGCAACTGTGTGGAGATTCTCAACTATCTGCACTGCTGAATTTCCACCACCCACTACCACAGCATCATCACCCTGAACAAATGAGAGATCCTGTATATTTCCATAGAAGACCCCTTTTCTCTGGAATTCCTCCTCACCCGGAATCTTGAGCCGTCTCCGGGTCATACCAGTGGCTATTATAAGGGCACTTGATGTGTATTTCCTGAGATCAGATACTGTTACCTGAAAGCCTCCGTCAACAGGCTCTATCTTCTCAACCTGATCCATCAGGTGGTCTATGTAGTGAGAATGTATAAGCTGATCCTGAAAGCGTTTTATTAACTCAGGACCTGTAATAAAATCATAGCCCATGTAGTTTTCTATCTTTGTACTGTCAATCGCCTGACCACCAAGGTCTTTGGCAATAAGGAATGCATCCATCCTGAGGGTGGCAGCATACACTGCAGCAGTTAACCCTGCAGGTCCACCTCCTATTATGATAAGATCATAGG
>JALUSH010000137.1 GCA_027016675.1 Thermodesulfovibrio sp. | reverse complement strand
AAAACGTTTCTGGGATATCAGGCACCCTGAGACAGGTGAATTAGTACAAAGAGGGCTGCGTTATGGTGAAAATCCTGATCAACCTGCCGCTTTATACGAACTTGTAAATGGAAACCTGGTGCTTGGTGGATGTGAGTTTATCAACCCTGGCAATGGGCTTGTCAGCAGTATAACAGAAGAGGACATGATACAGGCAGGGAAGCATCCGGGGAAGACCAATCTTACAGATATTGACAATGCACTGAACATTCTCAAGTTCATGACAGACAGACCTGCTGCAGCAATTATGAAGCACAACAATCCCAGCGGTGTTGCCTATGGAGAAACCCTTGCCCAGGCCTATGAAAGAGCCAACATGGCAGACAGGATTGCAGCCTTTGGAGGTGCCCTTGTAGTTACCCGTGCAATGGACAGGGAAACAGCAGAACTTGTCAGCAAAAACTACCTTGAGGTGGTTGCTGCTCCAGATTTTGAAGAGGGAGTTATTGACATACTTGCCAAAAGGAAGAATCTCAGGATAATCAGGATTAACAGGATTGAGGATCTGAAAAAATACATGGATATCCCGGTGGTGGAGTTCAAGTCACTCATGGATGGTGGAATCATTGCTCAACAGTCTCAGATAAACAGGATCAGAACAAAGGATGACTTTCAACCTGCCAGAGCCGTATATAAAGGAAAGGAATACACCATTAAAAGGATGCCCACAGAGAAGGAATATGAAGACATGATTTTTGGCTGGCATGTTGAGCAGGGTGTGACCTCCAATTCAGTTATATATGTCAAGGATGGAGTTACTGTTGGGATTGGAACAGGTGAGCAGGACAGGGTAGGTGTTGCAGAGATAGCAGTGTTCAAGGCATATACAAAGTATGCTGATGCACTCTGTTACAGGCGTTATGGTATAGGTTACAAGGATTTTCTGCTGGAGGTCAAAGAAGGCAAAAGAGACCGTGCTGCACTTGATGAGATCGATGAGGAGACAAAGAAGGCGAAGGGTGGACTGGCTGGTTCTGTGATGGTTTCTGATGCCTTCTTCCCGTTCAGAGACGGTGTGGATGTGGGAATCAAGGAGGGCATCACCGGAGTGGTTCAACCTGGAGGAGCGCTCAGGGATTTTGAGGTGATCGAGGCCTGTAACGAGGCAAATGTAACAATGGTCTTTACAGGCCAGAGGCTGTTCAAACACTAAGGAGGTTAGCCATGGAATATATCATTGTCCTGGTTACAGCACCAGATGAAGATGTTGCAGCGAATATAGCCCGTGAGATAGTGGAGGAAAGGCTGGCAGGTTGTGTAAATATTACAAAAGGAGTGCGTTCCATCTATTCCTGGGAAGGCAGGATTGAAGATGAGCCTGAGGTGATGATGATAATAAAAACCAAAGACTCTCTTTTTGAACCTTTAAAGAGACGGATATCAGACCTCCATCCCTACAGCATTCCGGAAATCATATCCTTCAAGATAGAAAAGGGTTCTGATGAATATCTGAAGTGGTTAGGTGAGGTTACTATATAAATAAGGGGATGGTTTGAGATACCATCCCCTTTTTAGGTTTTTACTCTCTTAAACAGCCTCGACAGCTTTGATCTCAGGGATGTCCTGCTTCAGGGTTGCCTCTATTCCACCTTTCAGGGTCATTATTGACATGGGACATGTTCCACAGGCACCAACCAGTTTGACTTTCACAATATTATCGTCTGTAATCTCAATAAGTTCTACATCTCCTCCGTCACGCTGCAGCGCCGGTCTTATTCTGTTGATTACCTCTTCTACTTTGTTTCTGTCTACCATTATAACCTCCTTATTTTGTCTTATAGTAAATATTATAACAAAGCACCTCAAAGAAAATAATGATATTAATCATAGAAGTGAAAGTGATTTGCAGGGACTATCTTTTCAGTGGTACAAACCCATATTTTTCGTAAATCTTCTGTGCTTCATCAGAGAGTATAAAGGAGATGAATTTCTCAGCATTCTCAGGATGGGGTGCATTGTTTAACCGCGTGATATAATAATTAACCCTGCTTCTCTGATCAAGCCTCTCTCCTGGTTCAATTACTTCAAACTCAAGCCCCTGAGACCTGGCATAAACAGCCTCAGTAGCCCATACAGGTCCAACATCCACTGTACCCTTTTTTAATCTTAGGGGGGTCTCCCGGTGATGTACTATGGTCAATATGGTAGTTCCTTCGGCCCGTTTTTCTTCCATAACCCTGTGAACAAGCCTCTTTCCCCCTGCCCTCTCATACATGTCGATTATGTATTTTGTTATATCCTCCATGGCACCAGGTTGAGAGATCCGGATCTCATCCCGTGCGAGGTCTTCAACGGATTTTATCCTGGCAGGATTCCCTGGTGGTGTAAGTAGCACAATCCTGTTATGAAGATAAACATGATAGTTACTGATAAGGTCAAGGGACTTCAGTTCCTCCATGGCATCTGCTGTTACAGATGTATATATATCAGGGCTGCCTGTTATGTAGTTCCCCTGAAACATGGCACCCCCTTTTTTTATCTGTTCCAGTTCAAGGCCAGGGGGGAGTGTTTCATAAAATATTCTTTTTATCTCAGGATGTTTTGATTGGAAAGCAGAAAGCAACTCATTCATTACCATGAACTGATTGCCTGCCATGAAAAGAATGAGATCAGCACTATCCATTACGTCAAGGTTATGGAGATCATCTTTTCTTGTTGCTGGTATTTCAGGGTACTTCTTTTCAGACATCTTATGCTCCTGAAATAATTTTTAAATTAACAATATTATGGTTGAACTTTTATGATAAATGCAAGGTAAAAGGATGTAGTTTTCTCTCTCAGGATGTGTTATATTAAACGTAATATTCATAGGGTTAAAGGAGGATTCTGATGGAACAGGTTTTACCCGAGGATGTAAAGGTGTGGTTGAAAAAAGAATTTGAGGAATTGAAGGAGGATGTCCATATATGGCTTTTTACAGGAAAGGGTGCTAATGAGAGATACAATGAATTCTCAAGGAAATTATTTAAAGAACTATCAGGCATCAGCAAAAAGATTCATCTGAAGGAATTTTCTCTGAAATCAAAAAAGGCAAAAGAGCTTAAGATCGAGACCTCGCCCACCATCCTGATAAGTCCTGAAAAATACAGCATCATGTTTCAGGGTGCCCCCATTGGTGAGGAGGGCAGATCCCTTGTCTCTTCCATCATTATGGTTTCCCACGGACATGGAATACTTGGCAAAGATTCTGTCTCAAGGCTTAACGAGTTGAAGAGCAGGAGGGAGATCATGGTGTTTGTCAGTCCCACCTGTCCATACTGTCCTCAGCAGGTTGGTTATGCTGTTTCTGCTGCCATTGAGGTGCCCGAGATGGTGTCTGTCCTTATTGTGGAGATATATGAGAACAGAGAACTGGCAGACAAATTCAATGTTGTCTCAGTGCCCCAGACAGTTGTAAATGGTAATGTTGTGGCAACAGGCATTCAGCCCGAGGAGACCTTCATTGACAGCCTTTTTTCTGGCGCCCCTGTGGAGATGCAGATCGCAGCATCAACAAAAGAGATAATCAAGAAGGATCTGCTCATTGTTGGCTCAGGCCCTGCGGGCCTGACTGCTGCAATCTATGCAGAGCGTTCAGGGCTTAAAACCGTGGTAATAGAAAAGGGTAGTATTGGGGGACAGGTGGCAGTAACGCCTGTGGTTGAAAACTATCCTGGA
>JALUSH010000136.1 GCA_027016675.1 Thermodesulfovibrio sp. | reverse complement strand
GCTACAGGGACAGTCTTTGGAGACAACTGATTATCTCTCTGAACGAATCCGTGCCCTTTCTGATGCAGGGGCGGATGTGGATTTGCTCATTTCATATCTTGATGAACTGACAGGTGCATGGGGAGGGCATGATGATTATCAGGTTAACAACCTCGACACCACCCTTGCCCTGCAGGCACTCAAGGCTATTGACTACCCTGACCTTGATACCATCGGCTATGCCCTGGGTTATCTCCTTTCCGCGCAGAATGCTGACGGTGGGTGGGGGTTTTATGAGGGTGATCAGAGCAATGTTTATATGACTGCAATGGTATCGATGACCTTGCAGCAGTTCTCACAGACAGTAGAGCTTGCCACAGCTATCAACAGGGCAACGGATTATCTTATAAATCAACAACATCGTCTTTGTCTTCTTACCCATTTTAGCTCAAGGCAGATTTGGGTAACGATATACCCCACTTGCACTTGCGAAGTGCAAGTATAAGGGTTCATGAAAGCAATTTTTCTCAGTTTTTTAACGAAATCCAACTATTTTTTAACGATTAGGGGTAGACAGAAGGTTTTTTATTTTAGTATTTTTGATAGTCTTATCTTTTTGGGGGAGGTGTAATGGATTTCAGATTCAACCGACCGATGAGGATTCTATCCACGGTTACCCTGGCGTTTTTCCTCTGGACGTTTGGGGGGATATTTGATATTGCTCACGCAATTTCAAACAGTTCCAAGTTCCAAGTTGCAAGTTCCAAGTCAAAGGGACAAAAGACAGGGAAGAAGTTTGAGAATACATTAGAGGATATTGAGCAAGTTCTTGCTGACACTGTCACTGACACTGACACGAAAAAGGAGAAACTCAAAACAAAAAAGCTTGAGATAGAAGTTTATGACATAGAGATAAGGAAGCAGTTTGAGGAGACAGAGAAGAGGTTAAAGGATGCAGGGCTGCCTGGGGAGATACTTCAGAGGCACAATGATTTTGTAAGAAAGTATGAAGAAAACTTCAACGAGTTAAAGGCAAACCTTGAGGCGATAGAGAGAGCGAAAGGAAAGGTTGAGGTTGAGGCCGAGGTTGAGAAGGCGAAGGAGTTTTTAAAGAAGGTAAAGCCGAAAAAGAAGCATGTTCCGTTAGACCCGAACAAGTTACCCCACAGGACAGCAAAGCCTACGGAGAAGAAACCGAGGTTAAAGAAAGAGGAGTTTGGACCGCAGAGCACGCAGAGAGAGGACAGTAGGCAGTATGGGGTAGGGAGTAAGCAGGAACCGATACTTGTTGCGTCAGCCGGACCATTAAGCGGACTCCTTTCTTCAGACTCAGGGCTTCTGACTCAAAACTCAGAACTCACAACTCCAAACTCCCAACTCTTAACTCAAAACTTGCTGCTTGCAGCAGCAGACCCACCGACCGATTCAGACCTTGCAGAGACAATAGAAGTACAGTTCACACCTGCAATTCAGGCAAAGGCAGCAGAGCTTGGAAATAATCCTGTGAAGATATACAACTGGGTGAGGAACAATGTGGAATTTGTACCCACCTACGGCTCAATACAGGGAGCAGATTACTGTCTACAGACCCTTCAATGTAATGCCTTTGACACGGCATCACTACTCATTGCCCTGCTCAGGGTATCAGGGATTCATGCAAGATATGTCTATGGAACAATAGAGTTACCGATAGAAAAAGTGATGAACTGGGTTGGAGGGTTTACAGATCCTAAAGCTGCAATTGATTTCATGGCAAGTGGTGGCATACCGGTTACAGGACTTGTATCTGGTGGAGAGATAGTAATGGTGAGAATGGAGCATGTCTGGATAGAGGCTTATGTTCCATACGGTCCATACTCAGGAAGGCCATCTAAACTCAATCCTCCAAAAACATGGATACATTTAGACCCTTCTTTCAAACAATACACCTATACTGAAGGCATGGATTTACAATCCGCAGTTCCTTTTGATGCTGAAGGATTCTTTGAACAGATACAATCTACAGCTACTATCAATGAAGCCGAAAGTTATGTAACCAATATTGACTCAAGTTACATTCAGACAACTCTTACAAACTATCAGACTCAAGTACAGGATTACATTGACCAGAACATGCCTAATGCAACAGTTGGAGATGTCCTCGGCAAAAAAGAGATAATCAAACAGGAGTTGAGTATCTTACCAGCAACTTTACCATACAAAGGTATTGTGACAGGGGCAAGATATTCAGCGATACCAGACAATTTAAGGCATAAGATATCGTTCAAGCTGATAAAGGATATATATGATGATTTCTCAGACACTTTCATGGATATCACAAAGAGCCTGCCTGAGCTTGCAGGAAAAAAGATAACCTTAAGCTATTCACCAGCCACCCAGGCAGATGAAGATGTAATCAACTCCTATATACCTGATCCAGGGCCTGACGGTACAATAGACCCTTCAGAACTGCCTACTTCACTTCCTGCATATCTTATCAATGTTAAACCAGAATTAAGGATAGATGAAGAAGTTGTAGCGACAGGCACTGTTGTTGGCATGGGTGCTACGGAAGAATCCAACATGACTTTTACCGGGCCAAATGCCATTACTGACAGGATCACAAATGATGTTAAGGCAGGGGAGTATCTGGGAATAGCCATTGACCTTGGAAGGATATCTGGAGATCAGATAATTGCAATAAAAGCAAAGTTTGAAAGTACAAAGGCAAAACTTGAGGCAGAGGATTTTGTAAACCTTACAAAAGATGATACCCTTGGAGATATTCTCTATATGGTGGCAATGTCTTATAACGCCGAAATGGATACTCATGACGAGATTCAGGCCAAATCTATCGGAGTAGTTTCTATTCGATTGCCCTCGGAAGCGATATTCAAGACTTC
Organism: Thermodesulfovibrio sp.; assembly: GCA_027016675.1. Lineage (GTDB taxonomy): Bacteria > Nitrospirota > Thermodesulfovibrionia > Thermodesulfovibrionales > JdFR-85 > JAADHP01. The sequence goes on along the minus strand of JALUSH010000136.1, from coordinate 839 downwards.
ACTTGAGGTTACAACATCCTTCGGTATGCCTGTTTCCGTCAGTGCTGGAGGATTTACGATGGACATAGACAGGAATTTAAGCCTGGTGAAAGCTTTTGATGGAGATAACGATAAGAAACTTCAGTTCCTTTTTGTATCGGGCATTACCTTATCCACTTTGGAGCACAGCGTTTCAGAGCAGCTTTTCTCAACTCCTGACAACCCTGTTGAAGGTGTGTCGGCAGTGAAGGCTCTTCAGATGGCTAGTTCACAAGGAATACCAGTTTATTCAATCACAAAGAACAATATAGATGCTATACTGCCGCAGCTTGAACTTGACTTAGAAGTCATTAATGATATCAAAAATGCAGTGAATGCTGGCAATGAGGTGACTGTCTCAAAAACGAACATCACTTTCGGGGACTGGGTAGGTTGTGGTTACGTTGTCTTTAATCCTGCAACAGGCAATGGGGCATATATGATTAGTGGAGGAGATAGTGGAGCAAAGTTAGTAGAAGGCATAGCAATGCTAATAAGAAGCATATTACCCCTTCAGTCAAGTAGTGTTTTTGATTCCCCAAGTGAAGCTATTAAACTGGTCTTAGAAGGACTTGGAGGCATAATAACCTTTTATGCTGATTATCTAATAGACTGTTATTGGCCGCTTATTGGTGACAAGGATGAATTTTACCAGTTCGCCGGAACAATAGCTGATATGGTAGCAGCTTATGGACTAATAGTCAAAGGCAGTGCACCATTAATGTTTACACTCTCTTTTTATGTGGCATTTACTGGAGGTACGATCTTGCTTTGGGTACAACTGTTTAAGCTAGGGATGGAGTGTACGGAATAATAGTGCA
>JALUSH010000135.1 GCA_027016675.1 Thermodesulfovibrio sp. | reverse complement strand
CCTCTGTGCTTCTTATAATTCCCATTATTTTTGTCATAGGAACCATTGCCTCAGACAGGGCAGAGGGAATCTTTGAAGAGAAGGACAGTTCATTTATAGTTATTGATGAAGCCACAGGATTTCTGGTTACCATTGCCTTTCACTCAATAACTCCGCTGCTTATTCTTATTGGCTTTGTGTTATTCAGGTTCTTTGATATCCTCAAGCCCTTTCCCATAAGACAAACAGAGACAAGGCTACCGGGTGGACTGGGTGTTATGTTTGATGATATAATGGCAGGCATATACGCAAATTTTATTCTGACCCTTATGTTATATTTCAAAGATGTTATCAGGGTTTGACAGTATAATCAGGGCAATACATGATTATTTTATTGAGAACTCTATGAGTTTGTCAGTTGCTGAATCCTGCACTGGTGGGCTTATAATGCATCTAATAACCAATATACCAGGAGCCAGCAAATATCTTACTGGAGGGATTGTTGCCTATTCAGAGAGAATCAAGGTGTCCACTCTAAAGGTGCCTGAAGAGGTGGTCAGAAGATATGGCATAGTCAGTGAAGAGACTGCCATTGCCATGGCCTCTGGGGTCAGAAAAACAATGGGAACCGATATAGGAATCTCAACTACAGGCAATCTCGGACCCGAAGCACTTGAAGGTAAAGAGATTGGACTTGTCTATTTTGGGTACAGTAGCAAGAGGAAAGCTATGGCAAAACGAATTATTTTTAAAGGCTCCAGAGGTGAGGTCAAGGAGAAAGCAGCATTATACTGCCTTGAGAATCTCATAGATTTTTTAAAGATATGAGGTGCTTCATTGCCATAGAGATTGATAAAAACCTGAAAAGTGAAATCCAGAAAATAGTCTCTGAACTCAAAAGGTCAAAGGCTGATATAAAGTGGGTAAGCATTGAGGGCTTTCATTTAACCCTCAAGTTCCTTGGTGAAATAAAGGAGGAGACAGCAAAGAAAATCGAGACTCGTCTAAGGAAGGTCTGTAAAGCACATCCTGAATTCTCACTATCAGTTACAGGAACAGGAGTGTTTCCTGATTACTCAAGGCCAAGGGTGCTATGGATAGGGATTGAAAGAAGTGAACCACTTCGCAGGCTTTTTGAAAGTATTGAAGAGGAGATGCAAAAACTGGGCTTTGAAAAAGAAACAAGAAGATTTAATCCCCATATAACTATTGGACGGGTGAAATCACAGAGGGGTATAAAAGAGACTCTTAAAGATTTAAGGAGATATAGAGAGCACAACTTTGGTAAAATAGATGTAACAGGTATATCCCTTATGAAAAGTATCTTAAAACCAACAGGAGCAATATATGAGACTCTCTATATTGCTCCATTGAAAAAGGAGGCGAAATGAATAAAGACAAAGTAAAGGCACTGGAGATGGCTATCTCACAGATTGAACGCTCCTTTGGCAAGGGAACAATAATGCGCCTTGGGGCCGAGGGCCAGGTAGAGGGAATCCAGGCTATACCAACAGGCTCTTTATCCCTTGATATTGCAACAGGTGTTGGAGGCTTCCCAAGGGGTCGGGTTATCGAAATCTATGGCCCTGAATCTTCAGGAAAGACAACACTGGCCCTCAGCGCAATTGCACAGGCCCAGAAGGCTGGAGGTATAGCAGCCTTCATAGATGCTGAACATGCCCTTGATGTAAACTACGCAAAGACAATTGGGGTCAACATCGAGGATCTTCTTGTCTCACAGCCTGACACAGGTGAGCAGGCACTCGAGATTGCAGAAGCACTGGTAAGAAGTGGGGCTGTAGATATAGTGGTGATAGACTCTGTAGCTGCCCTTGTACCAAAGGCAGAGATTGAAGGTGAGATGGGTGATAGTCTGCCAGGACTTCAGGCACGTCTGATGAGTCAGGCATTGAGAAAACTTACAGCAGCAATATCCAAATCACTTACCACTGTTGTATTTATAAACCAGATAAGGATGAAGATCGGTGTAATGTTTGGTAACCCTGAAACCACAACTGGTGGTACAGCGCTCAAATTCTACTCTTCGATGAGGCTTGATATCAGAAAAATAGACAATATCAAACAGGGTCAGGAAATGATTGGTGGAAGGGTCAGGGTCAAAGTGGTAAAAAACAAGGTTGCCCCTCCTTTCAAACAGGCTGAGTTTGATATATATTTCAATGAAGGAATCTCAAAAGAAGGTGAACTGATAGACCTTGGCGTACAGCATGGTATAATTGAGAAGGCTGGTGCATGGTATAGCTGTGAAGGCACCAGGATTGGTCAGGGCAGAGAGAATGCAAAGGAATATCTGAGAAACAACCCTGAATTAGCCGAAAAGATAGAGGAGATGTTGAGGGAGAAATTCAATCTAATAAGGAGGACCAATGCAGATCAATGATCTCCTCAAAGAAGCCTACAGAAGGAATGCCTCAGACCTTCATCTGAAGGTTGGTTCTCCACCAATTATGAGAATCGATGGAGAACTGGTACCTCTGGAGGGCATGAACCGTATAAGTCAGGAGGATGCAGTAAAGATAGCTTCAACTGTCATGAGCCCCAGCCAGAGGGAGCTATTTAAAAGAAAACTTGATATTGATCTTGCCTACAGTGTACCTGGACTGGGCCGTTTCCGTTGTAATGTGTTTATCCAGAGAGGAACAATCGGTCTTGTATTCAGGGTGATACCCATGAAGGTCCCCACAATCGATGAACTCAATCTTCCAGAAGTGCTTAAAAAGATAGCCCTCGAACCAAGGGGACTTATCCTTGTTACCGGTACCACTGGGAGCGGTAAGTCAACAACACTTGCATCAATGATTGACCATATAAATACAAACAGAACCTATAATATTATAACTATCGAAGATCCTATAGAATATCTGCATCGTGACAAAAAAAGCATTATTAATCAGAGAGAGGTGGGGTCTGATACAGAGAGTTTCAGCAAGGCACTCAGGGCAGCCCTGAGGCAGGATCCGGATGTTGTACTGGTTGGCGAGATGCGTGACTTTGAAACAATACAAACAGCCTTGATTGCTGCTGAAACAGGCCATCTTGTACTGAGTACCCTTCATACAACCGATGCAACAGAAACCATTAACAGGATAATTGCTGTGTTCCCACCTTATCAACACAAACAGGTACGTATCCAGCTTGCATCTGTACTGAAGGCAGTAATATCAATGAGACTTGTTCCAAGGGCAGATGGTAATGGAAGGGTACCTGCGGTAGAGGTTATGATCACCACAGAAACTATTAAGGACTGTATACTTGATCCTGAGAAAACCAAACTCATCCCTGATGTAATCGCAAAAGGAAAGATCCACTATGGAATGCAAACCTTCGACCAGTCACTCTATGACTTATATAAAGGTGGTCTTATCACCTATGAGGAAGCATTAAGAAGGGCCTCAAATCCTGACGACTTTGCTCTGAAGGTAAAGGGAATACAATCAACAACTGATCTCACATATGAAGAAATACAGCAGAATGAACAAACTGAGAAAATCCCCATCGAAAGATTCACTAAGTGATGCTAAGAGATATGCTTTAAAACTGATCACTATCAGACCACGGAGTGAACAGGAACTGAGAGATCGATTACAACGTCGTGGCTATACAGCTACACTTATAGAAAGGGTTATAGAAACCCTCCGAGAGCTTGATCTCATAAATGACAGAGCATTAGCAGAACAACTCATTAATTATGGACTGCATAACAAGGGTCTTGGCATTTTAGGTTTAAGGGCATTCCTCCTTAAACGGGGTATAGACAGAGAATTAATAGATAGTGCAGGATTAAATAATATAGATGAATATCCCATGGCGCTGGAGACCGCAAAAAGGATAAAAAATAAATATCCAGACACACCTGTGGACAAACTAAAACGTAAACTACAAGGATACTTACAACGAAGGGGTTATTCTTATGATACAATAAAGCAAGTGCTTAAAAATATACGCTATGAAAATAAAGACCCTGATTGATTCTTGATTTATTGTATAAATTTTGGATATTTTATCATAGCCTGTATGTTGTGTCAGTCTCTATATTAAGGCGTCTATAGAAAACAAAGGAGGTCATAATGAAGAGATTATTGCTTGTGTTGATTATTTTAAGTCTTGTTCTGTCATGCACAAAAAGCATGCGTTATTCCTATGAAGAAATCAAGGACTTTCCTCCAGATGTTCAGGAGCATATTAAGAAAGGCGAGATTGCCACAGGCATGACATTCCAGCAAGTAAGATACGCCTGGGGTGCACCCAATGTTACAAAGGTTCTGGCACCCACACCTGATGGTAAGGAGAGGGTTCAGTGGGAGTATCACAGATGGGCAGGAGCATTTAAAACCATACTCCGCTTTACTGATGGTAAACTGACGGAGATTATAAGTACTGAACCTGGAATTGCCAAATAACTGAGGTTCATGGAAAGTAAAGAGATCCGAAAAAGCTTTCTCGAATACTTCAAGACAAAGGGACATGAGGTTGTAAAAAGTTCATCCCTTATCCCCCGTGATGACCCCACCCTGCTTTTTACAAATGCAGGCATGGTACAATTCAAGTCCGTGTTTCTTGGTCAGGAACAAAAACCTTACAGCAGGGCTACGTCATGTCAGAAGTGCATGCGTGCAGGAGGCAAACACAGCGATCTTGAAAACGTTGGACACACAGCAAGACATCATACCTTCTTTGAGATGCTCGGGAACTTCTCCTTCGGAGATTATTTCAAAAAGGAGGCCATTGTCTTCGCATGGGAGTTGTTAACTGAATGGTATAAACTTCCAAAGGAGCGGCTGTGGGTTTCCGTGTATGAAGAGGATGACGAGGCCGAGACCCTATGGAAAGAGCTTACTGATGTAGATCCACAGAAGATAGTCCGCCTGGGTGCCAAGGACAATTTCTGGCAGATGGGTGATACTGGTCCCTGTGGTCCCTGTTCTGAAATAATCATTGATCAGGGTGAACACGTAGGCTGCCAAAGCGAGGCATGCAATATAGAATGCGATTGCGACAGGTACTTAGAACTCTGGAATCTTGTGTTCATGCAATACAATCGTGATAGTGAAGGCAATCTCACCCCGTTGCCAAAACCAAGCATTGATACAGGAATGGGACTTGAGAGAATCACTGCTGTGCTCCAAGGCAAATACAATAACTTTGATACTGATCTTTTCCAGCCCATAATACAGGAGATCAGTTCCCTTTCGGGCATACCTTATGGTAAATCTTCGCAGAGCGATATATCAATACAGGTTATTGCAGACCATATAAGGGCAATTACATTCCTTCTTTCAGAGGGATTGATACCTTCCAACGAAGGTAGAGGTTATGTCCTGAGAAGGGTAATCAGGAGGGCAGCAAGACATGCAAGGCTTCTCAATCTTCCATCTCCGTGCCTTCACAGATTCATAGAACCTGTCATCTCTGTTATGGGCGAGGTTTATCCTGAGATCATTGATGAAAGGGAAAGGACAGAAAAACTTCTACGAATCGAGGAGGAGCGGTTTATCAGAACAATCGAGACAGGCATGAATATTCTTGATGAGATACTTAATGAACTGAAAAGACAGGGCAGTGACCTGATCCCCGCAGAAGAACTGTTCAGACTCTATGATACCTATGGCTTCCCCATAGACCTTGCAAGAGATATTGCAAATGATGAAGGCTATAAGATCGACGAAAGCGGCTTTTACAGAAAACTTGAGGAACAGAGGCAGAAGGCAAGGGCATCTGCAGGCACACAAACAATGGAAACAGACAATGGAATCTATAGAAAACTATTGAATAAATATGGAGAGGTTGTTTTCACAGGTTATGAGACCTTAAAAGACCAGGCAGCAGTACTGGAGATTATCAAAGATGGAAACCCTGTAGAAGAATTAAAAGAAGGACAAGAGGGGATTGTTATACTTGACCGTACACCCTTTTATGGAGAATCTGGTGGTCAGGTTGGAGACAGCGGCATCCTTCAGTCTGAAAATGCCTACATGATTGTGGTAGACACAAAAAAACCCATTCAGGGAATCCATGCACATCTGGTTAAGCTAAAACGAGGTATACTCAGAAAGGGTGATGATGTAAATACTGTTGTAGATGAAGAGAGAAGAAAGGCTATTATGCGTAACCATACAGCCACCCATCTTCTTCATAAGGCACTCAAACTTGTACTTGGAGAACATGTAAAGCAGTCAGGCTCGCTTGTCGCTCCTGATAGACTACGATTTGATTTTACACATTTCAATGCCACTACACCTGAAGAGCTTGAGGAGATAGAGGAGATTGTTAATAGAATTATTCTTGAAAACCTTCCGGTACGTACCCATATTATGACCACTGATGAGGCTATCAAGGCTGGTGCCGTTGCTTTGTTTGATGAAAAATATGGTGATACAGTCAGGGTTGTATCTGCAGGTGATTTCAGCATGGAACTCTGTGGAGGCACACATTGCCATGCTACTGGTGAGATAGGTTCCTTTGTAATCCTCTCAGAAAGCAGTGTTGCCTCCGGTATAAGAAGAATTGAGGCATTAACTGGACTGAATGCCTTCAGATATCTACGAGACAAGAAAAAATCCCTTGCTATGATAAAAGATATACTGAAAACAGACAGACCTGTTGAACGCATAGAGAAACTTCTTAAAGAGCTGAAAGAAAAAGAAAAAGAGATAGAAAGTCTCAAAACAGGTGCAGCCACAGATGTTATATCAGAGGCTATAAATCAGGCAAGGGATTTCAATGGTGTAAAGGTTGTCACATTGAGAAAGGATGGGCTTAATCAAAAGGAACTTCGTCTTTTGTCTGATAGATTACGGGACAAATTAGGCTCTGGTATTATAATTACCACCTCAGTACAGAATGGCAAGGCAGCGATTGTCTGTATGGTAACCAGGGATCTGACCGATAGATTCAATGCTGGACAGATTCTAAAAGAAATTATCCTTATGGCAGGTGGCAGTGGTGGTGGCAGGGCAGAGATGGCCCAGGGTGGTGCCAGGGATATAAAAGCCCTGGAAGAGGCTATAAAAAACCTGGGAGAAATTCTCAAGAAGAATTCATGATCATAAAGAGGATATCCATTATCTCCATAGCTGTCGTTCTTTTTCTACTGATTCCTTACGCATACACTGAGGGATTCTCTGGTGCCTATACCCTGAAAAAGGGAGAATCTCTTTTTGGTGTCATCCAGAATTATACCATCCAGGATGACAGGGAAACCCTTATTGACCTTTCCTTCAGGTATGATCTTGGTTACAATGAGATTGTTGATGCAAACCCGGGTATTGATCCATGGTATCCAAAGAAGGGAACCAAGGTGATAATACCGACAAAATGGATACTACCAGAATACCCTTCAGACCTGCTTGAAAAAAACAAAAAACTCCTGGTAATAAACCTGGCTGAACTGCGATTATTTCTCATTTATGATAAGGGAGATTATCTTCAGGTAATAACATATCCCCTGGGCATTGGGCGGGAAGGTTTTGATACACCCACAGGCAGGTTCAGCATTATAGAAAAAATCAAAGACCCTGTATGGAATATTCCAAGGTCCATAAGAAATGAATACCCTGAATTACCCCTGTCAGTCCCTCCAGGACCAGATAATCCCCTGGGGAAGTATGCCCTCAGGCTGTCTAATCCTTCATATCTGATACATGGAACAAACAAACCCCTTGGAGTAGGAAGAAGGGTGAGCCATGGATGTATAAGGATGTATCCTGAAGATATAAAGTCCCTTTTCAATCTTGTAACCGTGGGTGATAAGGTTTATATAACCTATCAGAGTGTCAAGGTTGCTGGAAATGACAGAGGAATATTTATTGAAATCCACAGGAGTTTCAAAAAAGAAACCTCCCAGCTACAGGAGGCCATTAAACAACTCATTTCAACAGGTCTTATCAAATCATTGAATACCACAGAACTCTACAGGGCTCTTTCTGACAAAAGAGGTATACCACGTTTGCTTGTACAATACTCCAGGAAGTAAATTATAAATTCCTCTCTTCTCAATATCTGTATATGGAAACGCCCACATATCAGCAGTATTACAAATCATCACACCATTGCCGGTATCTCTATTCTGTCAACCGGTTTTTCCACTTTTTCAGTTGAAATCGCATTTTCAGTTTGCAGGTCTTTCCCATCTAACTTAAACTGACTTATCTGCTTAGATAGCTTATTGGCAATATTCAGCAGTTCATCAGCCAGACCCATCAACTCATCTACCTGACCAGCATTGTCTCTGACTATTCCAGCAACAACCTCCATACTCTGACTCACCTGTTCCGCAGCTGAAGACTGCTCCTCTGTAGCAGTGGCAATCCTTTGCACCATCTCCATAACCTGACCCGAACTATTTACAATCTCATTCAGGGCATTACCAGCATGGGTTGCCTTTTCCACAGACTCCTGGAATGAATCAGTTCCTCTTTTCATGACTGCTATAGTTGATTCTGTTTCATCCTGAATGGCCTTTATCTTCTCTGCTATGTCATCTGTAGCCTGGGCTGTCTTTTCAGCAAGTTTTCTTACCTCATCAGCAACAACAGCAAAGCCTCTTCCCTGCTCCCCTGCCCTTGCAGCCTCAATAGCTGCATTGAGAGCAAGAAGGTTTGTCTGATCTGCTATGTCCTGGATAACCAGCAGGATTTCACCAATCTCCTCAGAACGTTTACCGAGCATCTGAAGCCTCTCTGATGCATCGTTTATCTCTCTGGCAAGAGACTGAATATCCTCTATAACCTCTCTGACCACCTCCATACCCTTCTGGGCTGTATTATAAGATTTCTGGGCAGCCTCTGAGGAATAAGAGGCATTCTGAGCCATATCAATAATTGTTTGAGACATCTCACTTGCAGCTGATGCCACCTGCTCAATCTGGCCGCTCTGCTGATTGATCCCTGTCTGCATATGTTCAGAAAATCTGGACAGCTTTTCTGACTGTTTTGTAATACGTGCTATATTATCAGAGATACCTGAAAAGAGTCGGTTGAGTCTCTCGATCATCCCATTTAGTGTCTCAGCCATAAGCCCCATCTCGTCATGACTTTTTATCATTATTCTTTTCGTGAGGTCTCCTGCTGCTATTTCCTTGGATGCCTCAACAACACTATTAACAGGCTTTCCTATTGATCTGACGATTATGAAAGAGAACACCAGAAATACTATTGTGCTTACTATTGTAACAGCAAGAATAATCAGTATAACCCTGTTGATAAGTTGCTTCTTCTGATTGTAGTACTCTTCAGTAAGCTCTTTCTGTCGTTCAGCAATATTATCTACTGCCTTGAATATCTTACTCTTCAGATCGATCCACTGCTCATGTACAAGGTCAACACTATCGATATCATCAGATTTGTAGGCATCTTTTAGTTGCTTTGCAAGGCCATAAAAGCTCTTCAGGTTCTTTTTGAAATTAGCCACCTCACCACCAAACTCAGCACTGGCAAGTTGCGCCTCTGTTTCATTCCATATCTGATTTAGCTTTCTCAGACTTTTCTCTAAATGTACTGCTGCCTTTTGAGAGGATTCTGCTGCACTGATAACACCAACCATTTGATAGTCCAGTTCTCTGAAAATCAGTTGCATCCTTCTCAGGTTGTCCAAGGGTGTCATTTTTTCATTGTATACGCTTCTGAGAGATTCAAGCTGAGATTTGCCCATATATATACCGATACCACCAAATAGCAGAAGGACAACAAGCGCAGCAACAGTCATAAATACTAATTTATGTGAAATCTTTACATTCTTTAGCCGCATAAGGCACCTCCATAAAGGGTCTCTCTTACTTCCCCTCCAATGCCTTGCCTTCAGATAGATTCACGGTTCCCTGTTCGGATATAACCATCTGCCCCTCATCACTAAGGGCAAACTGGATAAATTTCTGAACCTCCGGTGATGGATTAGTCTTTGTTACAATATACAGAGGCCTATAGAAGGGATATTTACCTGAACCTATATTCTCCTTGGTTGGGGCTATACCGTTTACCTTCAGTATCTTGAGCTTCTTCCTCTTCTTGGCACTTGATATTCCACTAATACCTACACCATTCTTGTCACCAGAGATTGCCCTTTCCAGAGGACCAGAGCTTCTCATGACCTTGGCCTTTGCATAGAATTCCTGGTCAGGGTTATTAAAAATCATCTCCCTGGCCATCAGACCAACACCACTTATTTTGCCTTTTCTTATATAAAGATTTATTGGTTCATCATTGCCACCTAACTCTTTCCAATTCCTTATCTTGCCTGTAAAAACTCCTTTTAGTTGCTCAACAGTAATATTGTCTACAGGATTGTCTTTGTTTACCACCACAACAATGGCATCCCATGCCACCCTGTGCAACTTCACACCTTTCTCCTGTGGATCATCAATAGTGTGTCTGCATGTTCCACCCATGTCAGCAAGCCCTTTAGCTACAGCCCTGATACCTTTTGTTGCACCACCACCCTTGATAATGACCTGTATACCTGTCTTTTTCTCATAAGCCTTTGATAGTTCTTTCATAAAAGCCTTCTTCGTGATTCCACAGCCGACCCACTTCAGTTCCTTTGCCTCTGAAAAACCTGTCCACAGTAAGAGACCGAGTACGGTTGTCAATGTTACAAAAAGGATTATTCTCAAAGACCTCATTTCTATTACCTCCTGTTTGTTCTTCAGACTCCCCAGGGAGCCTCTCTTTTTAGCTCTATCGGACATCCTTGAAAGAACTTTAATTTCCTAAAGAATCGCCTTTATGTTACCTGATAGTTGTTGCTTTAGATGTTATAGATTAATGTTTAAAAAACATACCAATAAAGAGACCTTCAATCCTCTCTGAACCCATATGATAAAAATCATATTTTCATTTCCCCATTTTTTGTATAATAAAAGTATGAGTAACTTTAAAGAATCATGTCCTGGAAGCAGTGAGATCAGGAAGCCCTTTCCTGAAGAGATTACCTGCGTTTTCTGTGGGGCTACTGTGGAGATATGGTCAGATGAGGTTGAAACCACCTGTCCTGCGTGCAAAAAGAGTATCTCAAGGAATATGAAACCAAGTTGTCTCCAGTGGTGTCCTGCTGCCAAGGAATGCGTTGGGCCTGAGAAGCTTGAGCGGATACTGAAGGCTATCAAAGAGGATTAGTACCGTATCCTCCTCCGCCAGGGGTTTTTATAATTACTGATTCTCCTGCTTTCATCCTGAGACTCACACGATGCGGGAGCTTACTGA
>JALUSH010000134.1:2830-3765 GCA_027016675.1 Thermodesulfovibrio sp. | reverse complement strand
TCCCTGAATGACTGCAACCTGCAATAACAACAAGCCCTTTCCTTGTGTTTATAATCACGCCCTGATCATCAAATACTCTGTCGTTTGACAGTTTGCCATTCCTGTTTATTCTGAAAACCTTCAGCTCCTCCCATTCATGAATCCTTGGTATCTCTCCCGTTGTAATGACGCCTTTTGCAAGCTTTACAGGTTCCCTGTGCAGTTCTATCACCTGACTTTTAGAGTCTGTCTCAGGAGCGGACAGATCAACCATGCCACCATCTTTTGTCTCTATGAATCTTTTATAAAAGGCATCAGGATGGGCTATGATTCTGCCCTTGATCCTGTGAATCCCGCCTGTATGGTCACTGTGTCCGTGAGAGAGAAAGGTGATGTCAATGTCATCAAAATCCAGGCCTAAAAGCTTAAGATTGTGTTCAAGGGCAATCCCTGTAGCACCGGTATCTATTAGTATCTTCCTGTCCTCTGTCTCTATCAGTGCAGAAAACCCGTGTTCGGCTATGAAATTCCTGTTGGGCATGGAAATACGTTTTATAGTCTCACTGTTGGGTATTAACTCCATTACAGAGTTGTCCACCATGATGGTTATTGTAGCTTCTACCTGTTCCAAGCTGTCTTTCTGTGCAGATTCCATTGAACCTCCTTTCCTGTTCTTCTAAGATAAACGGAAAAAGTGTAATCCTTTCAACCAGTACTATGGTACCGTAATTTTATCACATTCAGTCTAATAGTTTTTACAGCAATTTAATCCTTACATTAAGTAGTGTCCGGTAAAAATTCACCAGATACAATATATTAGGGTGAGGGGTATTGATTTTGAGCGGATTTAATTTTGCCATAGTGGCTGCCATGAGGGCAGCCAGGCAAAATTACCTCGGAGGCAGGGGCACCCCCGAAAAATCGCAGATTTTTTGGGGCAGAGACAGGAGGTCTGC
>JALUSH010000134.1:0-2820 GCA_027016675.1 Thermodesulfovibrio sp. | reverse complement strand
ATCAATACCCCTTGCCATTACTATTATTTTCAATGTTTGCCGGACAGTAGTTTTCCATATAGCAGATTAAAAACTGATTACCTCATATCCTTCCCTGATAAGTTCAATGAGCTCTTTACCAACAGCAGAAAGAGGCACTCCAGCGGCTTCAACCTCCTTGACAACACCTGCACCTTCTGCATTCATCTTGCATGCCTTCACCGAAACAGAGGCATTTACATCCTCAATCAGGTCTTTAAAGGTCTCGTCCCTGAAGATACCCACAGCCTGTGCCGAGATAATCAATCTCACATCTTCCAGTTCGCCACTTTCCTTTGCCATCTTCGCAAACTTCAGGCCTGTTATGACCTTTCTTCTGTCTTCTGGACCAGATAAAATTAGAACGACTAACTTTGCCATTGTTGAACCTCCTTGAGCTGTTTTTTTAAGTTTTATTATTCAAGTTCTTCAAATCGCAAGCCCTGACAGGATTGATATAATGGTTCAGATATAGTAGAACCCTGATCCTGTACCCTCATCATCATCTGGCCTATCGGTGACAGCTCGCTCTGTTGCCTTCTCTTCACAAATATTTTCTGACTCTTCATCATCCACCTTCAGTCCCATGGGCCTCTTGCTCAGGAATCTCTCCCTTGCCTCCTCAATGTGGGTTGTCAGTATAATACCGCCAGTTGCACAGACAGCAGCACATTTGCCACAACTGACACACAGATCAGGATCCTTCAGCCATGGCAGATAGATCCCTTCCTTGCTGGTTTTATACATCTTAAGCCCGTGTACTATACAGGCATCAACACAGTCCGAGCAACCCTCGCACTGTTCCGGAATAACCCAGGGCAGCACCTCTTTTCCGATCTTTACTGCATTAACAGGACAGATCGTGTAACAGGCCTTGCACTTTGTACAGTAGTCTTTATCAATATAGAATCCGGTTTTTGTTTCTTTGACAGCATCATGGGCACATACCTCCTTACAGAGACCGCAGAGAAAGCATTCCGAGCCCTCAATCCTGTAGATACCAATACCAGAGCAGACATTGGCCCTGCAGATCTTGTCCTTTATATGCTCCTCGTACTCCTCACGGAAATGTCTGATAGTGGAAAGCACTGGATTGGGAGCAGTCTGCCCGAGACCGCACAGTGAACCTTTTTTGACTATATTTCCTATTTTTTCCAGTCTTTCTATATCACCTTCCTCACCATTTCCTGATGTTATCTTCTCAAGTATCTGTAACATCTGATAGGTACCAATCCTGCAGGGAGGACACTTACCACATGATTCTTTCTGTGTGAAGGAAAGGAAAAATTTTGCAATGTCAAGCATACAGTTGTCCTCGTCCATAACAACCATTCCACCTGAGCCCATCATTGAACCAACCTCAACAAGAGAGTCGAAATCTACTGGAAGGTCTAAGTGTTCCTCTGACAGACAGCCACCTGAAGGACCTCCTGTCTGTACAGCCTTGAATCTCTTTCCACCCATGATTCCGCCGCCTATCTCAAAGATAATCTCCCTGAGTGTTATGCCCATTGGCACCTCAATGAGACCTGTATTAACAACCTTGCCAGTCAGGGCAAAGACCTTGGTACCAGGACTTGTCTCGGTTCCAATGCTTCTGTAATGCTCTGTACCTTTCAGGATTATAAGTGGTATCTGTGAGAGGGTTTCCACATTGTTTATCACTGTAGGCATTTTCCACAACCCACTGATTGCCGGATAGGGAGGTCTTGGCCTGGGAAAGCCCCTCTCACCCTCCAGAGAACTTATAAGTGCAGTCTCTTCACCACAAACAAAGGCCCCTGCACCCTCTCTGAGGGTCACTGAAAAACTGAATCCTGTACCAAGTATGTTCTCTCCAAGCAGGCCCAGTTCCTCTGCCTGATGGATGGCCACTCTGAGATTCCTCACAGCCAGCGGGTATTCATGACGCACATATATAAATCCATGGCTGGCCCCAACTGTGTAGGCACATATGAGCATACCCTCAAGCAGACTCTGAGGATCTCCCTCCATAAGTGACCTGTCCATGAATGCCCCGGGGTCACCCTCGTCACCATTGGCTATAACAAACTTTATCTTGCCAGGGGCATTCTTAGCTACCTCCCATTTTGTCCCTGTAGGGAAACCAGCACCACCACGACCTCTGAGACAGGACCTTTTAATCTCTTTTAGTACCTCTTCAGGAGACATGTTCAAAAGCACCCTTTCAAGGGCAGCATATCCATCCCTTGCTATATAATGGTATATATTACAGGGATCTATTAAACCGTTGTTTCTCAGGACTACCCTGATCTGCTTTTTATAAAAGGGAATCTCCTCCATCTTCTCAATGGGGTCATTGGAGACCGATTCCCTGTACAGAAGTCTTCTGACAGGGGTATCAGCAAGGATTGTTTTATGGATGATCTCTCTTACCCTTCTATGATTTACCTTCTGATAGAAGAACCCATGTGGTTCAATCTTCATAACAGGCCCTTTCTGACAGAGCCCCTGACATCCTGTCTTTATGATCTCAATATCCCTGTTAGAACCTGCCAGTTCCTCTTCAAAGGCACTGACAATCCTTCTGGAGCCCATGGCACTGCATGCAGTTCCACAGCATACCTTCACTGTCTTTTTATTTGAATTATTCATCTCCTGTTGCAGATTAATCCTGAGACTCCTCAGTTCTTCTACACTGTTTAACCTTTCCATCTCTTATATCCTCCTAAGCTCCAAACTCATAGGCCTTCAGATTCAATTCCTCTCTTGCCCTGTCAATATACTCAATGACCATATCATACATCCTTTCGTGATCAGGCTCAAAATGAAGTGCTCCTT
>JALUSH010000133.1 GCA_027016675.1 Thermodesulfovibrio sp. | reverse complement strand
GTAAAGTACTGAAACAGATACCACTGCCACCTTATGAGATAAAAAATATCATCAAACAGATGCAGGAGATCGGCGTACGGTCACTGCCTGTGGTATTTATTACAGCTATTTTTACAGGTATGGTACTTGCGCTGCAGACATACACAGGGTTTAAGAGATTTGGTGCAGAAAGTGTGGTTGCCACTGTTGTGGCCATGTCCATGACAAGGGAATTAGGACCAGTTCTGACAGCCCTGATTGTTGCAGGCCGTGCAGGAGCAGCCATGGCTGCAGAACTTGGCACAATGCGTGTAACAGAGCAGATTGATGCACTTGAAACACTGGCAACCAATCCTGTGAAATATCTCATAGTACCCCGCTTCCTCTCTGGTTGTATAATGCTACCGTCCCTTGCCCTTGTAACAGATCTTATAGGCATTCTTGGCGGTTACATAATCACTGTAGGGCTTTTTGGAACCAGTTCTGTCTCCTACTGGAAGAGAACCTGGAACTACCTTGAGATGGAGGACATTTACAATGGCCTTATAAAGGCAGCCTTTTTTGGCGCAGCCATTGCTTTGATAAGCTGTTATAAGGGTTTTTATACTGACGGTGGTGCAGAAGGTGTAGGAAAGGCAACCACAGGTGCGGTTGTGCTATCTTCCATGACCATACTCGTTTCTGATTATTTTCTCTCAGCCTGGCTGTTCAGATAGAAAATGAAAATCTCCATTGTAGTACCTGTCTTGAATGAAGAAAACATTATAGAAAAGACCCTTTCTTCTATTAACAGATCTGATGAGGTAGAATTAATAATAGTTGACGGAGGAAGCACTGATAGAACCCTGGCAATAGCCAGCGATTATACCGATATAGTGATTGCATCAGAAAAAGGCAGGGCAATCCAGATGAATCTTGGAGCCAGGCATGCCACAGGTGATATACTATTATTTCTTCATGCTGATTGCATCCTGCCTGACAATGCATTTTCTCTGATCAGATCTACCATGAAGATGGATTCTGTTTCAGCAGGTGCCTTTGATATATACCTTGACCACCCTTCTTATATATACAGGGTTATTGAATTTGGAGCAAACGTGCGCTCAAGGATAACATCCATAATCTATGGTGATCAGGCAATGTTTTTAAAAAGAGGTCTATTTAATTCTATGGGAGGTTTTAAAGAAATCCCGCTCATGGAAGACGTGGAAATCTCCCAGAGACTTAAGAGGTTGGGACGTGTTGTCTTTTTACGTCCTCCTGTTAAGGTATCGCCACGGAGGTTTCAAAAAGAAGGCCCCTTTTATACAGTGCTAAGAGACTGGTATATAGCAATTCAGTATACACTGTTTAAAGTAAATCCTGAGAAACTAAAAAAATACTACAGAGATGTAAGATGAGTTCTGATTCCAATATAAACTGTCTTATAATCTTTGCAAAGTCACCTGATGCAAGACATGTTAAAACAAGGTTAAAAGGATTTCTATCAGACGAAGAAAGGCTGAACCTCTATACACAACTCCTGGATAGTACTGTCAAAAAAATGAAAAACCTCAAAAACACAGACATATATATTTTTTACACACCTGAAAATGCACCTGGTTTTTTTAAAAGATATAATATTCCTTTATACCCCCAGTATGGTAAGGATCTAGGAGAAAGGATGTTTAATGCTATAAAGCTTGTTCTCGAAAGGGGATACAAGAAGGCAGTACTTATAGGCGTAGACATTCCTGAAATTAAAGAATATCATATTGATAAGGCCTTCAATGAGCTTGACCACAGTGATATTGTCTTTGGACCTGCCACAGATGGCGGCTACTATCTTGTAGGAATGAGCAAGCTCGTAGAGGAGATATTTTTCAATATCCCCTGGTCTACAGAGAACACTCTAAGAGAAAGTATTAAAAGAGCTGAAACAAATGGACACAACATATCCCTCATTGATAAATTATCTGATATTGATACTATAAATGATTACAAAAGGTTTTTTAACAAACATCAAGGAGATTATCATGGCAGAAAAGGGAATTGATGTATTAATGGAGGAGCAGAGGAGGTTTCCGCCACCTGAGTAGTTTTCCAGGAAGGCGTACATAAAGAACATGGCGGAGGTGGAGGGATTAATAAAGGGAAGGGTTACATGATTATTTTATGAAAGAGTTACATCGAGTATCATCATCACCAAAAAGCCAATCATTACACCAAAGGTTGCCTCTTTCTCAAAGCCCTTTCGGTGGGACTCGGGGATTATCTCATCACTTACCACATAGAGCATGGCACCTGCAGCAAAGGCCAGTCCCCATGGGAGTATGGGTTGTGAAACTGAAACAATCCCAATACCTAAAAGCCCTCCCACAGGCTCTACAAGCCCTGTAAAAAGTGCGATAATCAGTGCTCTTAATGGCGAGTACTTCTCTGTAACCAGTGCAAGGGCGACCACAAGACCCTCTGGCATATTCTGTAAGCCTATTCCTATGGCAAGGGTTAGACCATTCTTTATATCGCCTCCCCCAAAACCCACACCAACCGACAGCCCTTCAGGGAAATTATGAAGTGTAATGGCAATCACAAACAACCATATACGCTTTAATCTTTTTGCATCAGCACCCTCAGGACCCTTAATGAAATGCTCATGAGGGGAATACCTGTCACTGAGGTATAAAAAGATAGCACCCAACATCATTCCTCCGGCTACAATAAATGCAGCCCTTATTCCATTGCCAGCATGTTCTATTGCAGGTACTATAAGAGAGAAGGACGTTGCAGCAAGCATAACGCCTGCACCAAAGCCCATCATTATATCCTGAAGCCTCTGTGAGATATTCCTGAAGAATAATACAGGCAGGGCACCTATACCTGTAGCAAAACCAGCAAGAAAACTTGCGGTGAAGCCGATAAAAATTAATGAATTATTAGGCATCGATTATATTATACAAAAACTTTCTATCACAAAAACTTAATCCTTAATTGCAACATCTGGGCTGTGAGTGTGAATACAGATAATGTATAAACATTGTAATTACACAAATAGCTTTTATTAAATAAATCACATACTACAACTTACATTTTCTTGAACTTATTTTGTTTCAAAAGGAAAACTTTTACATACTTCTTTTATACTCTCTGGGAGAAAGGCCTGTAACGCTCTTAAAAACCCTGCAGAAATGGGATTGGTTGGTAAAGCCGCAGGCAAAGGCTATATCGCTCATTGACATATCCTCTTTAAGGAGATTTATCGCTTTTGAAATCCTCAATCTATTCACATAGGTTATAAATGTTATGCCTATCTCTTTTTTAAAAATACGCTCAAATGTTGATACACTCATACAGGATATTTTTGCAACTTCTGAAAGTTTCAAGTGTTTTGTATAGTTCTGATTTATAAACTTTATGGCTTTTATTAAACTATTAAAATATCTTCTCTCCTGTTGTAATGGTATGCCCAGCAAGGAGGATATACTGTTGCTTAGCTCTTTAATATCTATGGGCTGGGAAAAATAATCCCATGCACCTGCCCTGAATGCCTCAACCGCCAATCTCTCCGAGCCTTTTTCAGCCACTACGATCACAGGAATTGAAGGGTTAAGATTAACCATCTCTTTTAACAGATCTATAGATTTCTGGCCATCCTCAAGATAAATTAGAACAAGAGATGGCGATTTCATCATGAAGAACTGTTTAGCCTTATTTTCATTAGACCTGACAATAATAGTATGTTCATCAAGTATTGTTTTCAATAACTCCTTAATATTTGAGGACTTTTCACATAAAAGAAGTACATTCTTCGAGGTATCAATATCCTCC
>JALUSH010000132.1 GCA_027016675.1 Thermodesulfovibrio sp. | reverse complement strand
GACTAATGGTTCAATCGATAATTTTGGGCTATTATTTTACTTGACAAAAAAATAAAAAATATTTTAGGCTATCGGTAAACGTTTGCCGATAACATATTTCTTTATCAAGGAGGTTAACCATGACACCAAAAGATGTGATCACATTTGCACAGGAAAATGATGTGGTAATGGTAGATTTCAAGTTTATTGATTTTCCTGGCATCTGGCAGCACTTCTCAGTACCTGTGGATGAATTAAAAGAAGAGACCTTTGAAGAGGGCGTTGGATTTGACGGCTCTTCCATAAGAGGATGGCAGGCAATTAATGCCTCGGACATGCTCATTATTCCTGACCCTGAAACAGCAATTCTTGATCCCTTCAGGAAATACCCCACACTTAGTTTAATATGTAACATTGTTGATCCGATTACTAAAGAGCCCTATACAAGGGACCCTCGATATATAGCCCAGAAGGCTGTTCAGTATCTCAAGTCGACAGGCATCGGTGATACAGCCTATTTCGGACCTGAGGCTGAGTTCTTTATCTTTGATGACATCCGTTATGACCAGAATGCCCATAGTGGCTACTACTTTGTTGACTCTGTGGAAGGCATATGGAATTCTGGTCGGGAAGAGAACCCCAACCTTGGATACAAACCACGCCATAAAGAAGGTTACTTCCCTGTACCCCCAACAGATAGCCTCGAGGATATAAGGACAGAAATGGTAACTATAATGAAAAAATGTGGCATTCATGTAGAGGCACAGCATCATGAGGTTGCCACTGCTGGACAGGGCGAGATTGATATGCGATATGCTCCACTTGTAAAACAGGCAGACAATCTCATGCTATTCAAATACATTGTCAAGAATGTTGCAAGGGCACATGGTAAGACAGCTACCTTCATGCCAAAGCCTGTTTTTGGTGACAATGGCTCAGGTATGCACACCCACCAGAGCATATGGAAGGATGGACAGCCACTTTTTGCTGGTGACGGCTATGCTGGTCTGAGTGAGATAGCTCTTTATTATATAGGTGGTATTCTTAGGCATGCACGGGCTCTGGCTGCTATTACCAACCCCACCACTAATTCTTATAAGAGGCTGGTCCCAGGTTTTGAGGCACCAGTGAACCTTGCGTATTCAGCAAGAAACCGTTCTGCTGCCGTCAGGATTCCCATGTATTCACCTTCACCAAAGGCCAAGAGGGTGGAGGTAAGGTTCCCTGATCCATCCTGTAACCCCTATCTTGCCTTTGCTGCCATGTTGATGGCAGGGCTTGACGGTATCGAGAACAAGATTGATCCAGGCGAGGCGATGGATAAAGACCTCTATGAACTTCCTCCTGAGGAGCTTGCAAAGGTTCCACAGATCTGTGGA
Source organism: Thermodesulfovibrio sp. (assembly GCA_027016675.1). Classification (GTDB taxonomy): domain Bacteria; phylum Nitrospirota; class Thermodesulfovibrionia; order Thermodesulfovibrionales; family JdFR-85; genus JAADHP01. The sequence continues at coordinate 9,990 of JALUSH010000132.1, read as the reverse complement.
AGCCTTGATGAAGCACTTGATGCCCTTGAAGAGGATCATGCATTCCTCCTCAAAGGGAATGTCTTTACAGAAGATGCCCTCCAGACCTGGATCGAGTACAAAAGACAGAACGAGATAGACGCACTAAGACTTAGACCCCATCCCTATGAATTCTTCCTTTACTACGATATTTAATTAAAATGTCAGAGGCTGTGGGCTTCTGCCCACAGCCTCTATTCAATAATAAACTATCTTTTTCTAAACTCTGCAATCTGAAATCTACAATCTAAAATTATAATGCCTCTTCTCCTCTCTCTCCTGTTCTTATCCTTACAACCTCCTGAAGGTTATAGACAAATATTTTTCCATCTCCGATTTCGCCTGTTCGGGCGGCATTCGTGATAACATTCACAATCTCCTCCGTCTTTTCATCTGGAACTGCCACCTCAATCTTGACCTTGGGAAGAAATTTCACCTCATACTCAACACCACGGTATACCTCCAAATGTCCCTTTTGCCTGCCAAACCCCTTTACTTCAATAACAGTCATACCCTGAACGCCTGCATCAGTAAGTGCCTTTCTTACCTCTTCAAGTTTGTAATGCTTGATCACTGCTGCAATCAGTTTCATTATGCTACCTCCTTGCTGTGATGATTAAACAATCCCTTTGCCACAGGAATTTATAAAAAACTAAATCCATCTGTAACGAAAAACTGTTAGCCCCTGGTAGGGAGTGGCACGGTGGGGTCTTACACATCATTCTCAGTGGACATCCATGTCCACTTCCGAGGGAATTTTGCGATTTGCCCTCACGGCAAATCTTATGCAAAATTCAAAACCGTTCAGACCCCACCGTGCCACTCCCTACTGAAACTTAATTAATTTTGCGAACCAATGCCCCTTTACCCCGTGTTCATCTAATAATGCAGAATCTCCAGTAAGTCATTGTAATCCTGAATAGTGTCCCTATCAATTGTTTTAAGTTGTATCTTCATGAAATACTCCTTTGCCTTTTCAAAATCACCATTAAAGGTAGGGTCCATTTTTATAGCCTCTGTTAAAGCCTCTGATGCATCGCCGTATCTACCCATGGCATTGTAGGTAAGGGCGAGGCCATAATAGGCCATGAAAAAATCAGGTACCCTTTTCAGGGCAGATTTATATGCTCTCTCAGCCTCAGCAAACTTCCCCAACCTGTAATAGACCCTGCCAAGGTTGGTAAAGGCCTTATGTGGACTTTTATAAAGTGGATTCTGTAATGCCTTCTTAAGGGCATTCTCTGCCTCCCCGTACCTTTTCATAATTGTATAAACAACACCGAGACTATTGTATGCCTCTGAATAGAAAGGATCAAGCTGGAGGGCCTTTTTTAAAGACTCCTCTGCCTTTTTATATTCCTCGAACTGATGATATATAAGCCCAAGTGCATAATATGCCTCTTTATAATCAGGATTCAGTCTGATTGCCTTCTGGAGTTCCACAAAGGCATCCTGCAGTTTACCCTCCTGAATATCAGATATGGCCAGCTTATAATGCGCCTCTGCATTCTTCAACCTGTCTTCACGCACCTGAGGTGATACACAGGAAAGGATGATCAGGGACAGAAAGCATATTTTTAATAGTCTTATCATAATGTCAGTTCTGCACGCTTCCTCTCAATAAGCTCCAGCAATGCATCAAAGGATTCTGCAAAGAGCCTGACTCCTTCTTCTTCCAGCTCTCTTGTCACATCCTTCATGCTTATCCCAAGGGATTCCACCTCCTCGATTATCTTATAGGCAGCACTCACATCTCTATCGATAGTCCTTTCAGCCCTGCCATGGTCTTTAAATGCCTTCCATGTTGCATCTGGCATTGTATTGACTGTACCAGGTCCAATAAGTTCCTGCACATAAAGTATATCACTATAGGACGGGTTTTTGGTGCTTGTGCTGCCGAAGAGAAGCCTCTGTATTCTGGCCCCCTTTAGTTTAAGTTGCAGGAACCGGTCTGAGGAAAAGGCTTTTTTAAAGGCATCATAGGCTATCTGGGCATTGGCAACAGCGGTTTTGCCAATAAGGGATTTTATTTTTGCGGCTGTCTCATTGTCTGCATTGTGGAGTTTTTCTTCAAGATACCTATCAGTTAATGTATCCACTCTGCTTACAAAAAAACTTGCTACAGAGGCAATCCTGTCTAACGGCTTCCCTTCATTTATTCTTCTTTCAAGTCCACTTAAATATACATCCATCACCTCTTTATAACGGAGCACAGAAAACAGTAATGTAACATTTACATTAACCCCCTCATAAATAAGCTCTTCGATGGCAGGCAACCCTTCTGGGGTGGCTGGCACTTTGATCATAAGGTTTGGTCTGTTTATCTTATTAAACAGTTCCCTGGCCTCCCTGATGGTACCTTCTGTATCATGGGCAAGGTGTGGATCTACCTCTATGCTAACATACCCGTCATCACCTTCGCTTTCATTGTAAACATTCAATAACAAATCACAAGCCTCTGTTATGTCCTGTATTGCTAGGGAATAGAAGATATCTTTAGCAGAAAGATTGTCCTCTTTCTGGAAGAGTTCTTTGAGCTGTTCATTATATTCCGTACCTGACTTGATAGCCTTGTAAAAGATGGTGGGGTTTGAGGTGACCCCTCTCAGACCTTCCTCTTCTATCATCCTTTTCAGTTCACCTGAACGAAGTAAAGACCTGCTTATGTTGTCATACCAGAAGCTCTGCCCATACCTCTGCAATAGCAATAAGGGATTCTCTGCCATCATAAACCTCCTTTAATTTCATGGTTATCGCTTGTTATTATGAGTAACAAAAATCTCCGCGATCATCTACCATACACCTCTTCCAGAATCTCTCTGGCACCTCTTTCAAGGAGGGCCCTGGCAAGGCTATCACCAAGGGTTTCAGCCTCTGCAGGTGACCCTTTTTTTCTGTCTCTTATTAAAATTTTCCCATCAACACTTCCAACAAGGCCATCAAGTAATAAGATTTCCTTACCATTATCCTGAATTAGACTTCCATATGCAGCTATAGGTACCTGACATCCACCCTCGAGGCGCTTCAGAAAGGCCCTTTCAGCCCTGACACACAGAGCCGTTTCCCTGTGGTTTAAAGGTGAGATAAGCTCAATAATAAAATCGTCATCTGCTCTACATTCAATGCCTATTGCACCCTGTCCTATGGCAGGCAACATATTTTCAGGCGAGATTCGCTCTGTTATTCTTTCTTCCCAGCCAAGTCTCTTAACCCCTGCAGTTGCAAGGATTATGGCATCAAACTGTCCTTCATCAAGCTTTCTCAATCTTGTATCCACATTTCCGCGTAACTGTACTATTTTCAGGTCAGGTCGCTGATTAAGCAGCTGACAGGACCGTCTGAGACTGCTCGTACCAATTACAGATCCCTCAGGAATATCCTGGAAACTGCTAATCATGAAGCCCTTTTCATTTTTTCTTGATATAAATGCATCCCTTGGGTCTTCCCTCCTGCAGATCGCTGTTAAATGAAGCCCTGAAGGTAAAAGTGTGGGTACATCTTTCATGCTGTGCACTGCCAGATCCACATCACCCCTGAGTATTGCCTCTTCGATCTCTTTTACAAATAAACCCTTGCCACCGATCTTTGCAAGTGGCACATCCAGGATCTTGTCCCCTGTTGTCTTTATTCTTCTAATTTCCACCTCGATTTCCGGATGGAGCTTTAATAATTCTTCTTTAACCCATTCGGCCTGCCACAGGGCCAGCTTGCTTCCCCTGCTGCCAATAACCACCTTCCTTTTGCCTGACATCACTTCTCCTCTTCAAATCTTAATTGTTATGTTCGTTCTTTTCCTCACCTAATCCATAAAGGATCTTTATGGTAGCAATCAAAACATCACGATCTTCCCTGTCATCCTTCAGGGCAATTGTAGGTGGATGCAGTATCTTGTTTACAACAGCATTAATGGTGGTTTCTATTAGTCTTCTCTGACGCTCATCAATCTCACCGATTCTGTTCATTAACCGTTCTAATTCTGCATTCTTTATCCGTTCTGCGAAGTTTCTCAGAGCAACTATAGTGGGCACGGCATCAAGGGATTCCATCCATTTCATGAATTTTTCCACCTCTTCATCAACTATCCTTTCAGCCTTTTCAGCCTCTTTTTTCCTTTCCAGTATATTGGTATCTACCACACTCTGCAGGTCATCTACATCGTATAGATAGACATTATCAATCCTGTTGATCTCAGGGTCAATATTCCTTGGCACAGATATATCAATTATAAATACAGGTTTGTGTTTTCTCTTTTTCATAATGCTCTGCATCTCATTCTTATATAAGATATACGTGGGCGCACCTGTGGAACAAATAATTATATCTGTATAAACAAGCTCTTCTTTGAATTGTTCAAATTTTACAGCCCGTCCGCAGAATTGATTAGCCAGTTCAACTCCCCTTTCATAGGTACGGTTTGCTACAGCCACATCTTTTACTCCATTATTAATGAGATGCCTTACTGCCAGTTCAGCCATCTCACCAGCACCAAGAAGCATAAAGGTCTTTTCGCTCAGGTCTGTAAAGATCTTTTTGGCAAGCTCTACAGCAGCATAACTTATTGATACAGCATTTTCTGCTATCCTTGTTTCAGTTCTTATTCTCTTTGCAACAGATATGGCCTTTTTAAAAAGCTTGTTGAGGAGCACACTTGTATATTTTCTTTGAAGAGCGAATTCAAAGGCATCCTTTACCTGTCCAAGTATCTGGGGTTCACCTACTACCATTGAATCAAGGCTTGAGGCAACCCTGAAGACGTGTCGTACAGCCTCTTCATCAAAAAACATGTACAGTGATTTTTCGAGTTCCGGCAGTTTTACCTTATGAAATTCTGAAAGAAAATCAACCACATATCTTTTTGCACCCTCTATGTTTGTTGTTTGTAAATAGAGTTCCACCCTGTTGCATGTGGATAAAATAACAGCTCCTTCAATCTCCTGACCTTTCAGCAGTCCCTTCAGACCCTCTTCAAGCTTTGGACCGTCAAAGGCCACTTTCTCTCTTATTTCAATAGGGGCTGTCTTATGATTTAATCCAGTAACAAGCAACCTCATTGTAGATAGCTGTGATATCCTTTAAGAATCAGGTTTACTCCAAAGAAGGTAAACAGTACTGCAAGAAATCCAATAATGGATAGATAAGCTGCCTTCTTGCCACGCCAGCCTGCTCGTAATCTTGCATGCAAGACAAAGACATATATAAACCACGTGATAAGCGACCAGGTTTCCTTGGGATCCCAGCGCCAGTAGCTTCCCAGAGCCGTTTCTGCCCATATGGAACCTGTAACAATGGCAAGGGTTAGCAGGGGGAATCCTATACTTATTAATCTGTAGTTTATTTCATCAAGGCTTTGCAGGCTTGGCAACCGTTGAAAAAGACTACCAAGATGTTTTTTCTTAACAAAATGCTCCTGCAATAGATACATAAGCCCTATCCCTGCAGCCATTGCAAAGGCTGCGTCACCCAGAAAGGCCAGCAATGTATGAACAGCAAACCAGGAACTCTGTAGTAGTGGACTGAGAGGCTTGATTCCCCTTGGTAGAATCGAAGAAGAAAGCATGAATAGAAATACCACTGGCATAACAAAAGAGCCCAGGAGACCCACTTTATATCGGTATTCAATATAGAAAAAAAGCAGTACAATACACCATGAAAAGAAAGATGATGCCTCATGCATATTTGTTATGGGCAGGTGTCCACCGATGAAAAAGCGCAATACAATATTTGCAGTATGAAGAGCAAAACCTATAACTGCAAGTATCATAAGTAGTCTTGTGGTGGCCTTACTGCTTTTGAATAACTCCAGGACACCCACTATGGTGGCAGCAAAATAGAAAGTAAGGGCAAGCTCGAAAAGTATTATTACCATTAAAAACACCCCAGTTCACAGTTTGTAATCTTGATTTTTAGCTCATTCAGGATGTCACCTATTTCTTTATAGGAAAGTCCTTCTTCTTCTGCCAGGCGACGGGCGAGCGGACAGGGAATTCTCCCGTCCTTACTGAGTGAATGAATACGCTCTATTATTCTCTCTTTTTTGTCCTTGTTCAAAAGAACCTCAACTCTGTTGATTAACTTTTCCTCTCCGTCAGGCAGTATAATAGCATTTCCATTATTAAGTTTATCAGGGTGTCTTTTTATAACAATATCTGCTCTTGGTAAAATCTTACGGGCAGACTCTTTTATTCTTTTGTCATCCTCACCAAAAACAAATATTACTACATCAGGGTTTAAAAACTCAATTACAGAGTTTCCTTCTATTATAACACCTTCTGCCCCTGAGAGCATTGACATGGCTATCTCAAGGGGCTCTGCAAGCTGGTCTTCAGGTGCCTGAACCCAGAGAACAGGGTCTGCACCTGCCTGTTTCATTCGCCACGTATCCTTGCCCTCTATATCATCTGAGGCTGCAGATTCCTTAACAGTGGTGTAAAATGCGGTTCTGGTATACTTTATGGCAGCCCACCTTCCCTGAAGGCTTCTTAAAAGCAACTCTGCTATAAAGGTTTTCCCACATCCACTATGGGCACCACAGATTGAAATTATCTTTTTTTTCATATATCTATTTTAACTATTTATTAAAGAAATTTACCTGATTATCCGATATAAAATAAAGGTATGTTTGTAATTATTGGCATAATTGTGGTGCTCGGGGCTGTAGTAGGCGGATACCTGATGGAGCACGGTAATCTTTCTGTGCTGTTTCAGCCAGCAGAGGTGGTTATCATCTTTGGAGCTGCTATTGGTTCTCTCATTATTGCCTCTCCTCCAAAGGTGCTTTTTCTCATCGTAAAGAGCATGGGTAAGCTTTTCGGCTCCGGAGGTATGGGCAAGGGAGGATATCTTGAACTCCTGACATTACTGTTCCAGATTTTTTCAAAGATCCGAAAGGAAGGACTTATCTCCATTGAAGGTGATATTGAAGAACCTGCCAAAAGCCCTATCTTTAATAAACATAAAAAGGTACTTGCCAATCATCATGCCATTAATTATCTTTGTGATAATCTCAAGGTGATCATTTCTACCAATGTACCGGCCCATGAACTTGACAGCCTGATGGAACTGGATGCAGAAACGCATCACCATGAAGCACTGGCTCCTGCACATAAAATCTCCATGGTTGCTGACTCATTGCCAGGGCTTGGTATCGTTGCTGCTGTGCTTGGAGTTGTGCTTACAATGGGAAAAATTAGCGAACCTCCCGAGGTGCTTGGTCATAGTATAGGTGCTGCACTTGTAGGAACATTTATGGGTGTTCTCATGTGTTATGGCTTTGTAGGCCCTATTGCAGCCAATATAGAAACAAAGGTCAAAGATGACGGTGTTGCCCTTGAGATAATCAGGGTAGCCCTTGTTTCATTCGTAGGTGGTGCAGCACCTCAGATGGCTGTTGAATTTGGAAGGAGGGCCATTCCTTCAACAGATAGACCATCCTTCAATGAACTGGAAGAGGCCATAAGGAAAAAATGAAAGATTCGAAGCAGATCATTATAAAAAAGGTTAAAAAAAACAGTGAAGGAGGTCATCACGGTGGAAGCTGGAAGGTAGCCTATGCAGACTTTGTTACCGCCATGATGGCCTTTTTTCTTCTGCTGTGGCTCATAACAATGGTTTCTCCTGAAAAACGCGCAAGGGTGGCAGAATATTTTAAGTATTTCAGCCTTTTTAAAGAGGGTGGTGTCTCTATTATGGAAAAATCAAGTGCTATTTTCAATGAGTCGGGGGAGACATCAAAAAAGGTCTTTGCCCCCTATTATGAACAGAGCCACCTAACCCCTGCTGCACTAAAAGAGGCAATAAAACAGGCTGTGGAAACTCTACTTAGCGATGTGAAAGACCAGATAATAGTAATGATCGTGAATGAAGGTGTAAAGATAGAAATTGTTGATAAAAACGGTAGCACCATGTTTCAGATTGGAAGTGCTGAATTAACAAAAACAGCAAAGCATATACTAAATGTTTTAGCAGATAATATTAAAATCATTTCTAACCCTCTTTATATTGAAGGCCATACCGATGCCTATTCTTATTCGACAAACAGTCATTACTCAAACTGGGAGCTTTCCACAGACAGGGCAAATGCTGCCCGCCGGTATATTGAATCTGTGGGAATCGACCCAGAAAGAATAGTCAAGGTTATCGGATATGCTGACAAGGAACCCTTGATAAAAGAAAATCCCCGTGACCCCAGAAATAGAAGAATCAGCATCATTGTACTGTTTAAGGACAAGAAACATACAAATAACAGTTAACTATATCCCAAATCCAGCAATATTGTTCCCTGGATTGGTATTTTTCCCCTCCAATAGGTTATATTAAATGAATTAAACATTTTTAAGGAGCATTACCATGGAAGAGATAATCAAAACATTGTCAGGCAATCCTGTTCAACCCATCAGGATGGATCTGGACAGCAAATTTTCCTTTATGTGCCATAAAGGGCTTGAGTGTTTCACACAATGTTGCGGTAAGATAGACATCTTTATAACACCCTACGATGTGGTACGCATAAAAAATCGTCTTGGAATCACCTCAGGAGAGTTTTTAGCAAATTATGTCCAGCTAATGGAGCTAAAAAAATCTAAACTCCCCCTCTACATGCTAAAAATGACCAAAGAGGGTAGATGTCCCTTTGTTACAGAAGAGGGTTGCACCATATATTCAGACCGTCCTGTGGTGTGTCGCTATTATCCTATAGGATTTGGTTTACTTAAAAGCAAAGAGGTTGGTGGAGGAGACTTTTTCTTTCCTATAAAGGAGCATTACTGTAAGGGTTATGAAGAGGAAAAGGAATGGACAATCCGTGAATGGAGAGAGTCGCAGGAGATAAACATCTTTGATTTTATAAATAAAGACTGGTTTGATATAGTCTTAAGTAAAAAACTCCTGGCACCTGATTTCAAGCCTGATCAGAAGAGCATAAGCCTCTATCTAATGTGCAGCTATGATATCGATAATTTCAGGAAATTTGTCTTTGAAAGCCGGTTCCTGAACTTATACGAGGTGGACGAAGAAACCGTAGAGAGCATAAAAGAGGATGAGACAGAGCTCCTGAAATTCGCCCATAAGTGGCTTCATGGCGTGCTTTTCGGTAATCCTGTAATAAAGCTCCGTACTGACAGGTCATCGTGACATATACCTCTTTAATTCTTCATAGATAATATTGCCAATCTTAAGCCCCTGGTCTATGATTTCCGGCCCAAAGACCTTTGCAGTGGCTGTTCGGAAGGTCTCTTTCACCCTTTTTATATATTGAAGCCCCTTTTTGTAATTTTCCAGAAATACATCAGGCGGAATCTGATTATGCCTTAACATCTCCCAAATCATGGTGGTAAAATTATCAGGACCCCATCGGAATTTATCAGCATCATACAGGGTATCACTTATTAATTCACCGTATTTATCCCGTGCCTGAATCACATCCTTAAAGGCCTCATGGTTACGAATAGCAATCACAATATACTCTTTATGTTTGTCATCAAGGCCAAAACAGTCTAATATAGCTGCTGCTTCACGGCTACCTGCTACAGCATGTCCCTCCTCACCACGTTTTATATCATGAAGTATGCCAGCAATCTGAACTGTATTAATCATATCCTCAATACTTTTATCAGAAAAGCCTTTCTCTCGACCCTCTATCTGGATGAGGGCACCCGCATCTATTGCCACGGCCTTTGAATGCTCAAAGCCGTGTCCCATTCCTTCCTGTTCAATCTCAAGGTGGTTTATACAACGTCTTATTAACAGATTTTTCGCAAGAAGCCCTCGAGAGTGTTCTATTTCTTTGCTGAACGCTCTGTAGAACAGCGGAGGGCCAAGCTCCTCTGCAAACCTTATTGCCTTGTTTTTAAGTTCTTTATAAATCCTGTCCATTGTTAATAAAGGAATCCTTTACGTATGTTAAATATAATGTATTGTTTTGCTCTATAAAAGTAAACTTTTTTATTGACATTATCTTTAATACATGGTATATAT